>CADBNU010000157.1 GCA_902796085.1 Heyndrickxia coagulans | reverse complement strand
ATTAAGATGTATATGTAAAACATTGCTAGTTTAAATTCGCCAAAGTATATATTGAATTCGCCTAAAAAGATATGTATAATATAAAAGTCCGTGTTATTTATATATAATGGAATTTAAGTTGCATGAACTTATTCTTTTATGTATAATAGTTATTGTTGACTTTTAAAGCGATGAAGTGAAAGGTTGCTGACACACCCGGCCGCTTTGCCATGGCCTGTGTGCAGGAAATTTTCATGGAGAAGTCTTGGAATTAGGCGAAAAGGAGGGAAAATAATGGCAAAACAAAAAATCCGTATTCGATTAAAAGCTTTCGATCATCGAATTCTTGATCAATCTGCAGAAAAGATTGTTGAAACTGCAAAACGTTCTGGTGCTTCTGTAAGTGGCCCAATCCCATTACCAACAGAAAAAAGTGTATACACAATCTTACGTGCAGTTCATAAATACAAGGATTCGCGTGAACAATTTGAAATGCGTACACATAAACGTTTAATTGATATTATTAATCCAACACCACAAACTGTTGATGCTTTAATGCGTTTAGATTTACCGTCTGGTGTTGACATTGAAATTAAATTATAAAAACAATAGGAGGTGTGACTTATGACCAAAGGAATCTTAGGTAGAAAAATTGGTATGACACAAGTTTTCCTTGAAAATGGTGATTTAGTGCCTGTAACAGTTGTTGAGGCATCACCAAACGTAGTTCTTCAAAAGAAAACTGTTGAAACAGATGGATACAATGCTATCCAATTAGGTTACGGAGAAAAACCAGAAAGATTAGCTAACAAACCAGAAAAAGGACATGCAGATAAAGCGAATACCACTCCTAAGCGCTTCATCAGTGAGATTAGAGATGTAAACGTAGACGAGTATGAACTTGGTCAAGAAGTCAAAGTAGATATTTTTGAAAGTGGAAATATTGTTGATGTAACAGGAATTTCAAAAGGTAAAGGTTTCGCAGGTTCTATTAAACGTCACGGACAAGGTCGTGGGCCAATGTCTCACGGTTCTCGTTACCATCGTCGCCCTGGTTCAATGGGTCCAGTAGATCCAGCCAGAGTATTTAAATCTAAAAAATTACCAGGTCGTATGGGTGGAGATCAAATCACAATCCAAAACCTTGAAATTGTAAAAGTAGATCCAGAAAGAAACCTACTTTTAATTAAAGGAAACGTTCCTGGTCCGAAAAAATCATTCTTAAAAATTAAAACTGCAGTAAAAGTAAAATAATCTTATAGGAAAGGAGGACAAAGGAATGCCAAAAGTAACACTTTATAACCAAACCGGATCACAAGTTGGTGAAATTGAACTTAATGATTCTGTTTTTGGTATTGAACCAAATAATCACGTGATGACTGAAGCAGTAATTGCGTTACGCGCTTCTGCTAGACAAGGTACACACAAAACAAAAAACCGTTCTGAAGTAAGTGGTGGCGGACGTAAACCTTGGAGACAAAAAGGTACTGGACGTGCTCGTCAAGGTTCTATTCGTGCTCCACAATGGCGCGGAGGGGGTACAGTATTCGGTCCTGTACCAAGAAGTTATGCATATAAGTTACCTAAAAAAGTACGTCGCTTAGCAATTAAATCTGCATTATCTTCAAAAGTGATAGAAAATAGTTTAGTTGTTCTTGAAGATTTAAAATTTGAAGCACCAAAAACAAAAGATTTTGTTGCGGTTCTTAAGAATTTATCTGTAAATTCTAAAGCATTAGTTGTTACTTCAGCTGAGAATGAAAATGCGTTCTTATCCGGACGTAACATTCCTGGTGTGAAAGTTGTAGCTGCAAATGAGTTTAATGTTATTGATGTATTAGGTCATGATAAGTTAATCATGACAAAAGACGCTGTTGAAAAAGTAGAGGAGGTGCTAGCATAATGGATGCACGTGATGTAATCAAGCGCCCCGTAATTACTGAACGTTCAATGGATATTTTAAACGATCGTAAATATACATTTGAAGTTGACTTAAAAGCTAATAAAACAGAAGTCAAGCAAGCTGTTGAGGAAATATTCGGTGTAAAAGTTGAAAAAGTAAACATTATGAACTATAAAGGTAAGTTCAAAAGAATGGGAAGATATGCCGGATATACAAACAAACGTCGTAAAGCAATTGTAACCTTAACAGAAGACAGTAAAGAAATTGAAATTTTTAATGCGTAAAGCTAATAGAAAAGGAGGGAAATATAATGGCGATTAAACATTACAAACCGACCTCTAACGGACGTCGTAATATGACAGTTTCTGATTTTAGTGAAATCACGACTGATCAACCTGAAAAAACATTGTTGCGTCCATTAAATAAAAAGGCTGGACGTAATAGTCAAGGTAGAATCACTGTTCGTCATAAAGGTGGAGGTCATAAACGCCAATATCGTTTAATTGATTTCAAACGTGATAAAGATGGCATACCAGGACGCGTTGCCACTATTGAATACGATCCAAACCGCTCTGCGAACATTGCATTAATCCATTATCATGATGGTGAAAAACGTTATATCTTAGCTCCTAAGGGATTAAAAGTTGGTACAGATATTATGTCTGGTCCAGAAGCAGATATCAAAGTTGGTAATGCTTTACCATTAGCTAACATCCCTGTAGGTACTGTAGTTCATAACATAGAATTAAAACCTGGTAAAGGTGGACAATTAGTACGTTCTGCTGGAACAAGTGCACAAGTACTTGGTAAAGAAGGTAAATACGTTTTAGTGCGTCTTGCTTCTGGTGAAGTTCGTATGATTTTAGCAGCTTGCCGTGCCACTATTGGTCAAGTAGGTAATGAACAACACGAATTAATTAATATTGGTAAAGCAGGTCGTTCTCGTTGGTTAGGCAAACGTCCAACGGTTCGTGGATCTGTTATGAACCCTAATGATCACCCACATGGTGGTGGTGAAGGTAGAGCACCAATCGGTCGTAAGGCACCTGTTTCACCTTGGGGTAAACCAGCACTTGGTCTTAAAACTCGCAAGAAAAATAATAAATCTGATAAATTTATCGTTCGTCGTCGTAAAAAATAATCTGATTGGGCTACGGTTCAAACGTAGAACCGTAGGGCAATC
The DNA here is from genome assembly GCA_902796085.1 of Heyndrickxia coagulans. GTDB lineage: Bacteria > Bacillota > Bacilli > Bacillales > Caldibacillaceae > Pallidibacillus > Pallidibacillus thermolactis. The sequence continues at coordinate 14,314 of CADBNU010000157.1, read as the reverse complement.
ACGAAGGGAGGTTCACTCATGGGTCGTAGCTTAAAAAAGGGACCTTTTGTAGATGATCATTTAATGAAAAAAATAGAGGCTTTAAACGAAAGTGGTAAGAAACAAGTGATTAAAACATGGTCACGTCGTTCAACTATTTTCCCAGCGTTTATCGGTCATACTATCGCTGTATATGATGGACGCAAACATGTACCTGTATACATTACTGAAGATATGGTAGGACATAAACTTGGTGAGTTCGCACCAACCCGTACGTATAAAGGTCATGCTGCTGATGATAAGAAAACAAGACGTTAATGAGAGGAGGGCAAATCCATGGAAGCAAAAGCTGTAGCAAAAACAGTTCGTATTGCGCCTCGTAAAGCTCGCTTAGTAATTGATTTAATTCGCGGCAAAGAAGTAGGCGAAGCAATTGCGATTTTAAAATATACGCCTAAAGCTGTATCTCCGATCGTAGAAAAAGTGCTTAAATCTGCGATTGCCAATGCAGAACATAACTATGAAATGGATGTAAATAACCTTGTAGTTTCTAAAGCTTTCGTTGATGAAGGTCCAACATTGAAACGTTATCGTCCACGTGCTCAAGGACGCGCTTCACAAATCAACAAACGTACTAGCCACATTACAATCGTGGTATCTGAAAAGAAGGAGGGATAGTTAGTGGGTCAAAAAGTTAATCCAATTGGTATGCGTGTTGGGATTATCCGTGATTGGGAATCCAAATGGTATGCTGAAAAAAACTATGCAGATCTTTTACATGAAGATATTAAAATACGTGAATACATTGAAAACCGTCTAAAAGATGCTTCTGTATCTGGAATTGAAATCGAACGCGCTGCAAACCGTGTAAATATCACAATCCATACAGCAAAACCAGGAATGGTTATCGGTAAAGGTGGTTCAGAAGTAGAAGCGCTTCGTAAATCACTAAACGCTTTAACTGGTAAAAAAGTTCACATCAACATTGTAGAAATTAAAAAAGCAGATCTAGATGCTAAACTAGTTGCTGATAATATTGCTCGCCAGTTAGAAAATCGTGTTTCATTCCGTCGTGCACAAAAACAAGCAATTCAAAGAACTATGCGCGCCGGTGCAAAAGGTATTAAAACTCAAGTTTCTGGTCGTCTAGGCGGAGCAGATATCGCTCGTGCTGAACATTATAGTGAAGGAACAGTTCCACTTCATACTTTGCGTGCTGATATTGACTATGCTCATGCAGAAGCAGACACTACTTATGGTAAATTAGGTGTCAAAGTATGGATTTATCGTGGTGAAGTCCTTCCAACTAAGAAAAAATCCGAGGAAGGAGGAAAATAACAATGTTAATGCCTAAACGTGTTAAGTATCGTCGTCAACATCGCGGAAAAATGCGTGGACGCGCAAAAGGTGGTACAGAAGTAAACTTCGGTGAATTTGGTCTTCAAGCTCAAAGTTCATCTTGGGTTACAAACCGCCAAATTGAAGCTGCACGTATTGCAATGACTCGTTATATGAAACGTGGAGGAAAAGTTTGGATTCGTATTTTCCCTCATAAACCTTATACTGCAAAACCACTTGAAGTTCGTATGGGTTCCGGTAAAGGGGCTCCTGAAGGATGGGTAGCAGTAGTAAAACCTGGTAAAGTTATGTTTGAAATTGCTGGAGTTTCTGAAGAAGTAGCGCGTGAAGCGTTCCGTCTTGCGTCACATAAACTTCCTGTAAAAACAAAATTTGTAAAAAGAGAAGAAATTGGTGGTGAAGTAAATGAAGGCTAAAGAAATCCGTGATTTAACCACTGCCGAAATTGAACAAAAGATCAAATCATTAAAAGAAGAACTTTTCAATCTTCGTTTCCAATTGGCTACTGGTCAACTTGAAAATACAGCGCGTATTCGTGAAGTTCGTAAATCTATTGCTCGTATGAAAACAGTTATTCGTGAACGTGAGATCGGTATAAATAACTAATGCTCGAGAGGAGGTAAGGTAATGAGTGAACGCAACCAACGTAAAGTTTACACAGGGCGTGTTGTTTCAGACAAAATGGATAAAACCATTACCGTTTTAGTTGAAACATATAAGAAACATCCTCTTTATGGTAAACGTGTAAAATATTCTAAAAAATATAAAGCTCATGATGAATTAAATGAAGCGAAAATTGGCGATATTGTTCAAATCATGGAAACTCGTCCACTTTCTGCAACAAAGCGTTTCCGTTTAGTGAAAATCGTTGAAAAATCAGTTGTTATTTAATGAGTGTAATTGTGTTTATTCCGAAAGGAGGTTAACGTAATGATCCAACAAGAAACACGTATGAAAGTAGCGGATAATTCAGGTGCTCGTGAAGTATTGACCATTAAAGTTTTAGGCGGCTCTGGTCGTAAATACGCTAATATTGGTGATGTAGTTGTTGCAACTGTTAAATCTGCAACACCAGGAGGCGTTGTTAAAAAAGGAGACGTCGTTAAAGCTGTAGTTGTTCGGACAAAACGCGGAGTGCGCCGTAATGACGGTACTTATATACGATTTGATGAAAATGCATGTGTTATTATTCGTGATGATAAGAGCCCACGTGGAACTCGTATTTTCGGACCTGTTGCACGTGAATTACGTGATAACAACTTCATGAAAATTGTTTCACTAGCTCCAGAAGTACTGTAACTAAATTATGCTTTATGCCATGCAGGGAGGTGCGAACTATGCATGTAAAAAAAGGTGACAAGGTTAAAGTTATCACTGGTAAAGATAAAGGAAAGACTGGTGTTATTTTAAAAGCTTTACCTAAAAAAGATCGTGTAATCGTTGAAGGTGTAAATATTGTTAAGAAGCATGCAAAACCTTCTCAAGATAATCCACAAGGTGGAATTATTGAAATGGAAGCTCCAATTCATGTTTCTAACGTTATGATTATAGATCCAAAAACTGGAGAACCAACTCGTATTAGTTATAAATTTGAAGATGGTAAAAAAGTACGTATAGCTAAAAAATCAGGTGCGGTATTAGATTAATTCATAGTGAAGAAGGGAGGTACATCTTATGAACCGCCTAAAAGAAAAATATTTAAATGAAATTGTTCCAAGTTTAATGGAAAAATTCAATTATAAATCTGTTATGCAAGTACCAAAAGTAGAAAAAATCGTTATCAACATGGGTGTTGGTGACGCAGTTCAGAACGCAAAAAACTTAGATATGGCTGTTGAAGAATTAACTTTAATTACAGGTCAAAAACCAGTTGTAACAAGAGCTAAAAAATCAATCGCTGGATTCCGTTTACGTGAAGGTATGCCAATCGGATGTAAAGTTACACTTCGTGGTGAGCGGATGTATGACTTTTTAGATAAACTTGTTTCAGTATCTTTACCACGTGTACGTGATTTCCGTGGCGTTTCTAAAAATGCTTTTGACGGAAGAGGTAACTACACATTAGGTATTAAAGAACAACTGATTTTCCCTGAAATTGATTACGATAAAGTTTCTAAAGTACGCGGTATGGACATTGTTATTGTAACAACTGCAAATACAGATGAAGAGTCTCGTGAGCTATTGACTCAATTAGGTATGCCGTTTAAAAAGTAATCAATCTATAAAGGAGGCGAAATCGTGGCCAAAAAATCAATGATCGCGAAACAAAAGCGTAAACCAAAATTTAAAGTGCAAGAATATACACGTTGTGAACGTTGTGGCCGTCCACATTCTGTTTATCGCAAATTCAAATTATGCCGAATTTGTTTCCGTGAATTAGCCTATAAAGGTCAAATCCCTGGTGTTAAAAAAGCTAGCTGGTAATGAAACAGTGTTGGGAAGGAGGTAAAATATATGGTAATGACAGATCCAATTGCAGATCTTTTAACACGTATCCGTAATGCAAATATGGTACGTCATGAAAGTTTAGAAGTACCAGCATCAAAACTTAAAAAGGATATTGTAGAAATCCTTAAACGTGAAGGTTTTATTCGTGATGCTGAATATATCGAAGATAACAAACAAGGTATTATCCGTATTTTCTTAAAATACGGTCCAAATAATGAACGTGTAATTACTGGTCTAAAAAGAATCTCTAAGCCTGGTTTACGTGTATATGCAAAAGCTGACGAAGTACCTAAAGTATTGAACGGTCTAGGTATTGCAATCATCTCTACATCAAGTGGTGTATTGACAGATAAGGAAGCTCGTGCACAAAAAGTAGGCGGAGAAGTATTAGCTTACGTATGGTAATCTATTGTTGAATGGAGGTGTAATGTATGTCACGTATTGGAAAAAAGCCAATTGAAATTCCTTCTGGTGTTACAGTAACTGTTAATGATGATAATGTTGTAACTGTAAAAGGACCAAAAGGTGAATTAACTCGCGAATTTAATAAAGATATGAACATTTCTATCGAGGATAACGTAATCACAGTTACTCGTCCTTCTGACTCTAAGGAACATCGTACGATTCATGGAACAACAAGAGCAAATCTAGCGAATATGATAGAAGGTGTATCCAAGGGATTTGAAAAAGCTCTAGAGTTGATCGGGGTTGGATATCGTGCACAAAAACAAGGAAATAAGCTTGTTTTAAACGTAGGATACTCTCATCCTGTTGAATTTACACCTGAAGCCGGATTAGAAATCGAAGTACCATCAAACACAAAAATTGTCGTAAAAGGCTACGATAAAGAAAAAGTTGGTGCTCTTGCTGCGAATATCCGTCAGGTACGTCCACCTGAGCCATATAAAGGTAAAGGTATTCGTTATGAAGGTGAATATGTACGTCGTAAAGAAGGTAAGACTGGTAAATAAGCCTAAATGGGTCTAGAAAGGAGTGACAGACATGATTACAAAGCCTGATAAAAATGTAGTACGTAAGAAAAGACATGCTCGTGTTCGTGCTAAAATCTCCGGTACTCCTGAACGTCCAAGACTTTCAGTTTACCGTTCAAATAAACATATCTATGCACAATTGATCGATGATACAAAAGGTGTAACACTTGTTAGTGCATCGACTTTAGATAAAGATATTAATCTAGAATCTACAAGCAATAAAGAAGCAGCAGCAAAAGTAGGCGAATTGGTTGCAAAACGTGCAATTGAAAAAGGCTACAAATCTGTAGTTTTTGACCGCAGTGGTTACCTATACCATGGTCGTATTCAATCTTTAGCAGAAGCTGCACGTGAAGCAGGACTTGAATTTTAGAATAAAAAGGAGGGAAAATAATGCGTCGTATTGACCCATCAAGACTTGAACTTGAAGAACGTGTTGTTACAATTAACCGCGTTTCAAAGGTTGTTAAAGGTGGACGCCGTATGCGTTTTACCGCATTGGTTGTTGTAGGCGATAAAAATGGTCATGTAGGTTTCGGTACTGGAAAAGCTCAAGAAGTTCCAGATGCGATTCGTAAAGCTGTAGAAAATGCGAAGAAAAATTTAGTTGAAGTACCACGTGTTGGTACAACAATACCACATGAGATCATTGGTCATTTTGGTGCAGGTCGAGTTTTATTAAAACCTGCTAACGAAGGTACTGGAGTTATTGCTGGTGGTCCTGTTCGTGCCGTACTAGAATTAGCTGGTATTAGTGATATTTTAACGAAAAACCATGGTTCAAATACTCCAATTAATATGGTTCGTGCAACAATGGAAGGTATTAAAAATTTAAAACGTGCTGAAGATGTTGCTAAATTACGTAATAAAACAGTTGAAGAATTGTTAGGTTAGGAGGGAAAAACATGGCTAAAAAACTTGAAATTACCCTCACCCGCAGCACAATTGGTCGCCCACAAGATCAAAAGGATACAGTTAAGGCTTTAGGTTTACGTAAATTACATCAAACTGTGGTTAAAGAAGACAACCCAGCTATACGTGGTATGATAAATAAAGTATCACATTTAGTCACTGTAAAAGAACAATAATTCTTATCAGTACAAAAAAGGAGGTGCCAACAGTGAAACTTCATGAACTCAAATTAAACGATGGTGCTCGTAAAAACCGTAAGCGTGTAGGTCGTGGTACAAGTAGCGGACATGGTAAAACAAGTACACGCGGTCAAAAAGGTCAAAACGCCCGCTCTGGTGGAGGTGTAAGACCTGGTTTTGAAGGTGGTCAAATGCCACTATTCCAACGCTTACCTAAACGTGGATTTACCAATATTAATCGTAAAGAGTATGCAATTGTAAATTTAAGTACATTAAATCGCTTCGAAGACGGAACAGAAGTTACTCCTGAATTATTAATTGAAACAGGGGTAGTAAGAAATGAAAAATCCGGCATTAAAATCTTAGCAAATGGTAAATTAGAGAAAAAGCTTACAGTAAAAGCTCATAAATTCTCCGCTGCTGCTAAAGAAGCTATTGAAGCTGCAGGTGGCCAAACTGAGGTGATTTAATGTTCCGTACTTTCTCCAAATTTATGCGTGTACGCGATTTAAGGACAAAAATTATTTTCACATTATTAATGCTGATTGTCTTTCGAATCGGTACATTTGTACCTGTACCAGGTGTTAATGCAGAGGTTCTAAATTTTGGCACTCAAAGTGCTTTTGGTGTTTTGAACATATTTGGAGGCGGAGCTTTGCAAAACTTCTCCATTTTTGCTGCAGGAATTATGCCTTATATTACAGCATCCATTATTATGCAGTTATTGCAAATGGATGTTGTACCTAAACTTACAGAATGGAGAAAACAAGGTGAAGTTGGCCGTAAGAAAATAGCACAAGTAACAAGATATGTTACAGTTGTCATAGCTTTTGTTCAAGGGCTTGCAATGTCTTATGGTTTCAATGCTATTGCAGGTGGACTGTTAATAGAAGACAGCACTTTTGGAAACCATCTTTTAATTGCTCTTGTATTAACAACAGGTACGGCATTCTTATTGTGGTTAGGCGAAACGATTACGGAAAAAGGTGTAGGAAATGGTATTTCCATTATCATCTTTGCAGGTATTGTTGCTGCAATACCATCGATGATTAATCAAATTTATTTATCACAGTTGGCAAATGCAGGAGATCAATTATTTATACGGATTGTTATTTTAGCGCTACTTTTATTGTTAATTTTGGCAATAATCGTCGGTGTCATATTTGTACAACAAGCTGTTCGGAAAATACCAATTCAATATGCGAAACGTGTTGCTGGGAATAGTTCAGTTGGTGGAAACTCCTCACACATTCCTTTAAAGGTAAACTCAGCAGGAGTAATTCCAATCATCTTTGCTATTTCATTCTTAATTACACCACCTACCATCGCTGGTTTTTTCCGTGATCATGCTGTTGCACAATGGATTATTGAATGGTTTGATTATTCTCATCCGTTTGGAATGGTAATCTATGTGGCTTTAATTATTGCCTTTACCTATTTCTATGCTTTTGTTCAAGTAAATCCTGAACAAATGGCAGATAATCTTAAAAAACAAGGTGGATATGTACCTGGTAGAAGACCAGGTAAACAAACCCAAGATTATTTTACAGGTGTGCTATATCGCCTAACATTTGTTGGTTCAATATTTTTAGCTGTTGTCGCGATTTTGCCTGTATTCTTTACCAACGTTGCAGGACTTCCTGCAAGTGTTCAAATTGGAGGAACAAGTTTACTTATTGTCATCGGTGTTGCATTGGATACGATGAAACAATTAGAATCCCAACTAGTGAAACGACACTATAAAGGATTCATAAAATAAGATAGCTTTAGGGTTTAGGACTCCTTTAGGAGATCCTAACTTCCCTGGCTGATTAGGGGGGAATCGTAAATGAATTTAATTCTCATGGGTTTACCAGGTGCAGGTAAAGGTACCCAAGCTGAAAAAATTGTTGAAAAATATAACATCCCTCATATTTCTACTGGAGATATGTTTCGTCAAGCAGTAAAGGACGAAACAGAATTAGGTTTGAAAGCCAAATCCTTTATGGATAAAGGTGAGCTCGTTCCTGATGATGTGACGATTGGAATCGTGCGCGAACGTTTATCAAAAGATGATTGTAGCAATGGCTTTCTACTTGATGGTTTTCCTAGAACAGTACATCAGGCAGAAAGTTTAGAACAAATTTTAACCGATTTAAATAAAAAGATTGATTATTGTATCAATATTCAAGTTGATAAAGAAATATTAATGAAACGTTTAACAGGTAGAAGAATTTGTAAATCTTGTGGCGCTACTTATCATCTTGTATTTAATCCACCTGCACAGGATAATATGTGCGATAAATGTGGTGGCGAGCTTTATCAACGTGCAGATGATAATGCTGAGACAGTCGAAAACCGTTTAGAAGTTAATATAAAACAACAGCAACCTTTATTAGATTTTTATCAAGGAAAAGGTTATTTAGTCACTATTGATGGTGATCAAACTATTGATCAAGTTTTCGATAATATTGATGCTTATTTACGTAAATTAAAATAATGTTTCTAGTTTATATAGAAACATTTATTTGTTATAAATTTCCTTTTGACAATTTCATTTTTTACGTGAATTTGTTAGTAATTAATTGTATAATATTTATTTGTGTAGTGTTTGGATTACCTCAGATAGGTCATAATGTAGGGTGAGGAACAAAACAATCTTGATAGACGGATAAAAATGCCGGTATGTATTCTGTCATTTTGTTTTTGATTGGTTTTTCGAATGTTGGACCACCTATTAGTAGAATATTATAACACACACAATACAGATTTTATGTTTCCCCTAAGTTTAAAATAGTATTGTACAAAGCGGTCGAGTTACAAATGGTAATACGCTTTATGCGTTATATAAATATTTTGTAATGTACTTGACTGAAGAGGAGGGAACGAGCTGAATGGCTAAAGAAGATGTTATTGAAGTTGAAGGTACTGTAGTCGAAACTTTACCAAATGCAATGTTTAAAGTTGAATTAGAAAACGGACATACAGTACTTGCTCATGTCTCAGGTAAGATTCGTATGCATTTTATTCGTATTTTACCTGGCGATAAAGTAACAGTTGAGTTATCACCATATGACTTGACGAGAGGCAGAATTACGTATCGTTATAAATAAATGCTCCGTCTGATAAGGAGGTAGTGCAAGTGAAGGTTAGACCATCTGTTAAACCGATTTGCGAAAAATGTAAAGTCATAAAAAGACGCGGTAGAGTTATGGTTATCTGTGAAAACCCTAAACATAAACAAAGACAAGGATAATTCGAAGGAGGTGCAACTAATATGGCACGTATTGCTGGTGTAGATATTCCAAGAGATAAACGTGTTGTTATTTCACTAACTTACATCTATGGAATTGGTAAACCAACTGCTCAAAAAATCTTAGCAGAGGCTGGAGTTTCTGAAGATACTCGTGTTCGTGATCTTACAGAAGACGAGTTAAATAAAATCCGTGATATCGTTGATAAATTAAAAGTTGAAGGTGACCTTCGTCGTGAGGTATCACTTAACATTAAACGTTTAATGGAAATCGGTTCTTACCGTGGTTTACGTCACCGCCGTGGTTTACCAGTTCGTGGTCAAAACACAAAAAACAATGCACGTACACGTAAAGGTCCTAAGAAAACCGTTGCGAATAAGAAAAAATAATCGGTAAAGGAGGTTTATTAGATTGGCTCGTAAAACTAATACGCGTAAACGTCGTGTGAAAAAGAATATTGAATCTGGTGTAGCACATATTCGTTCTACATTCAATAACACTATTGTTACAATAACTGATGTTCATGGAAATGCTGTTTCTTGGTCAAGTGCAGGTGCTCTAGGTTTTAAAGGTTCTCGTAAATCAACTCCATTCGCTGCACAAATGGCTGCTGAAACTGCAGCAAAAGCTTCTATGGAACATGGTATGAGATCATTAGAGGTTAACGTTAAAGGTCCTGGTGCTGGACGAGAGGCTGCTATTCGTGCTCTACAAGCTGCAGGTCTTGAAGTAACAGCTATTAAAGATGTGACACCAGTTCCACATAACGGATGCCGCCCACCAAAACGTCGTCGTGTGTAATTTTCGTGTATAGAATATGCATCGTACGTCTATAATGGGATATGATGCACGAATATAAAGAAAATTGAATGTTGTGCACAAACGGGAATACTTTCTATGGGGAATTTCGGTAGAACGCTACTTTTACCGGGGTTTCGACGTTTTGAAGGAGGGTAAATTTGAATGATCGAAATTGAAAAACCAAAAATTGAAACAGTTGAGATCAGCGATGACGCCACGTATGGAAAATTCGTAGTAGAACCGCTTGAACGCGGATATGGTACAACTTTGGGTAACTCCTTACGTCGTATCCTGCTATCCTCACTTCCTGGTGCTGCTGTTACATCTATTCAAATAGATGGAGTACTACATGAGTTTTCAACACTCGAAGGCGTCGTAGAGGATGTAACTACAATTATTCTGAACTTAAAAAATCTAGCTCTTAAGATATATTCCGAAGAAGAGAAGACACTTGAAATTGATGTGAGTGGAGAAGGTGTCGTCACAGCTCGTGATATTAATCATGACAGTGATGTCGAGATTTTAAACCCTGACTTGCATATTTGTGAACTTGCAGCTAACGGTAAGCTTCGTATGCGCATTACCGCAAAAAGCGGTCGAGGATATAAAGTCGCAGATGAGAACAAACGTGATGATCAACCGATCGGTGTCATCCCGGTTGATTCTATCTATACACCGGTATCTCGTGTGTCTTATTTTGTTGAAAACACTCGGATCGGTCAATCGGCAGATTTTGATAAATTAACTTTAGAGGTTTGGACTAATGGTAGTATCGGTCCCAAAGAAGCTATTTCTTTAGCAGCTAAAATTTTAATGGAGCATTTAAATATCTTTGTAGATCTAACGGATGAAGCACAAAATGCTGAAATTATGGTCGAAAAAGAAGAAGACCAAAAAGAGAAAGTTCTTGAAATGACGATTGAAGAACTAGATCTATCTGTTCGTTCGTATAACTGTCTAAAACGTGCAGGAATTAATACTGTACAAGAACTAACGAATAAGACAGAAGAAGATATGATGAAAGTACGGAATCTAGGTCGGAAGTCTCTAGATGAAGTAAAATCCAAATTAGCTGAATTAGGTCTCGCATTAAGAAAAGATGACTAGAGATTTTTTCACTTCATCAAAAAGGAGGGAAACAACTTGAGAAAATTAGGACGTACAAGTGATCAACGTAAAGCTTTATTACGCGATTTAGCTACAGACTTAATCATAAATGAACGTATTGAAACAACTGAAGCTCGTGCGAAAGAGTTACGTTCTGTTGTTGAAAAACTGGTTACATTAGGTAAACGTGGAGATCTTCATGCACGTCGTCAAGCAGCTGCCTTTGTTCGAAAAGAAGTTGCTAATGAAGATACAAACCAAGACGCTTTACAAAAACTATTTGCAGATATTGCCCCACGATACGAAGAACGTCAAGGTGGTTATACTCGTATCATGAAAGTGGGTCCTCGCCGTGGTGATGGTGCACCAATGGCAGTTATTGAATTTGTTGATTAATATACTTTATAACAGATAAAGTTTTCTAAAAAAGGGCATTTGATTTGCCCTTTTTCTATAAAAGAATTTCATTTAAGGGATTGAATTGGAAAAAGCGAGTGTTACGATAAAGGTTTCGACCTTTGTCTAGCTCTAGTACCCTTCCTACGATTACATTTGAATACAAGTTTATTGTACTGCACAGGAAGGGTGCAGGCTTTTTTTTATATGATCATTTATTTTAAAGATTTATGTGTATATTATTTAAGAGATTTTCGATGTAACTTTATTATTAATTATTTGTACTCTTATTATAATTATTAGAGAAATTTAATTTTACTTTAGCGTTAAGAATGTTTAGAATGATAGAGAGATATGAGCTGAGCAGAGATTGGTCGTTATTATTGACCAAATGAGTAGGTGATGAAAATGAATAATCAAATTGTACAATTTAAAAATGTATCCTTTCGTTACGATACAGATGCGCCGTATGCTTTAAATAATGTATCATTTGAAGTATTTGAAGGGGAATGGCTAGCGATTGTTGGTCATAATGGTTCAGGTAAATCAACGATTGCAAAATTAATGAATGGATTATTATTTCCAGAAAAAGGAGATATTTATATTCATCATTTAAAACTATCTGAGGAGTTAGTTTGGGATATTCGAGATCTTATTGGTATGGTCTTTCAAAATCCAGATAATCAATTTGTTGGTACTACGGTTCAGGATGATGTGGCTTTTGGTCTAGAAAACCACGGGATTCCTCGTAAAGAAATGATAGAAAGAGTCCATGAGGCGCTACGACAAGTTAAAATGTCCAATTTTCTGGATCAAGAGCCACACCATTTATCTGGAGGTCAGAAGCAAAGGGTGGCCATTGCGAGTGTCCTCGCATTGCGTCCGAGAATAATAATTTTGGATGAAGCAACATCAATGCTTGACCCAAGAGGGAGAAGTGAAGTGTTAGATGTTGTACGCGAACTAAAAAAGAAAGAAAAATTGACGATCATATCCATTACACATGATTTGGAAGAGGCTGCTAGAGCAGATCGTATTATCGTAATGAATCGTGGAGAAGTATATCGAGAAGGGCTTCCTGAAGATATTTTTAAGATGGATGAAGAGTTAATACGTTTAGGATTAGATATTCCTTTTACAACTAAATTAGTAAAAGGTTTACGAGATAATGGTTATGATATTCCAAAAGATATATTAAACGAAGATAAGTTGGTGGATTACATATGGAAATTAAAACAAAACATTTAGAATATACATATCAAAAAAATTCACCGTTTGAAAAACGTGCGCTTATTGATATAAACATAACCATTCCTCATCATAGCTATACAGCAGTTATCGGTCATACGGGTTCTGGTAAATCAACACTATTACAACATTTGAACGGTTTACTTCAACCAACTGGTGGCGAAATCCAAATTGGAGATTTCGTGATCCGTTCGGATAAAAAGAAAAAAGGTTTAAAAGCGCTCCGTAAAAAAGTGGGCATTGTCTTTCAGTTTCCAGAACATCAACTATTTGAAGAAACAGTTGAAAAAGATATTTGCTTTGGGCCAATGAACTTTGGTGTACCTGAGCAAGAGGCAAAACTCCGTGCAAAAGAAGCTTTAAAACTTGTTGGATTAAGTGAGGAATATTTGGAAAGGTCCCCCTTTGATTTATCAGGTGGTCAAATGAGGAGAATTGCAATTGCAGGTGTTTTAGCTATGCAACCTGAGGTTCTTGTTCTAGATGAACCAACTGCAGGACTTGACCCTAGAGGAAGAACTGAAATTATGGAGATGTTTTATTCCCTTTATAAAAATTATGGGCTTTCAATAGTTTTAGTAACCCATAGTATGGAAGATGCATCCAAATATGCTGACTACATTATTGTGATGCATAAGGGAAGTGTATACAAGCATGGTACACCTCGTGAAATATTTGATAAGCCTGAAGAATTGATAAAATTAGGATTAGATGTACCAGAATCTATTCGTTTCCAATTAAAGTTAGAAAAAAGGTTAGGAATCCAAATTTCTGACCAACCAAATTTATCCATTGAAGAATTGACTGAAAGTATTTTGTCTTATTTGAAGTGGGGTGTTACCCAATGATGGAAAAAATGATTTTTGGACGATATATTCCAGTGGATTCAATAATCCATCGTATGGACCCCCGTGCCAAGCTCATCATCGTATTTTTATTTATATTTGTTGTTTTTCTAGCAAATAATTCAATAACATACGGCATATTAGGAGCCTTTACATTAATTGCTATTTTTTTATCGAATATTCAGCTTTCCTTCATTTTTAAAGGTTTGCGCTTTTTATTTTGGTTAATTTTATTTACATTTTTATTGCATATTTTTTTTACTAAAGAAGGAGAACTATTAGTCAGTTGGGGCTTTATAAAAATTTATGAGGGCGGAGTTATTCAAGGGATTTTTATTTCTTTACGTTTTTTCTTTTTAATATTATTTACATCTTTATTAACGTTAACAACGACACCGATCGAGATCACCGATGGATTAGAGAGTTTATTAAATCCATTGAAGAGATTTCGTTTTCCAGTACATGAATTAGCCCTTATGTTATCAATTGCACTCCGTTTTATTCCAACTTTAATGGATGAAACAGATAAAATTATTAAGGCCCAACAAGCTCGCGGTGTTGACTTTTCTGAAGGGTCATTGACAACAAGAGCTAAGGCTGTCATCCCATTACTTATTCCATTATTTATTAATGCATTTAAGCGGGCAGATGAATTGGCAACCGCGATGGAGGCAAGAGGTTATCGTGGTGGAGAAGGACGGACGAAATATCGTTTGTTAAAGTGGGATTTACGGGATACAGTATCTCTCCTTATTTTGGTTAGTTTATCGGTATTATTGTTTTTTATTAGGGATTAAATGTAGTATTTACCAATT
>CADBNU010000156.1 GCA_902796085.1 Heyndrickxia coagulans | reverse complement strand
GGACTACAAGATAAGTTTAAATTTAATATTGAGGCCAATCACGCAACATTAGCGGGACATACTTTCGAACATGAACTACGCTATGCACGAATTCATGGTATGTTAGGTTCTGTCGATGCCAACCAAGGACATCCGTTATTAGGTTGGGATACGGATGAGTTTCCAACTGATCTCTATGCTACAACTCTAGCAATGTATGAAATATTAAAGAACGGTGGCCTAGGTCGTGGAGGATTGAACTTTGATGCAAAAGTCCGCCGCGGTTCCTTTGAACCAGAAGATTTATTCCATGCGCATATTGCAGGAATGGATAGCTTTGCCGTTGGATTAAAAATCGCACACGCATTAATTGAGGACAAAGTGCTAGATCAAATTATAGCTGATCGTTATAAGAGCTTTACAGATGGTATCGGTTTAGAGATTGTAGAAGGAAAAGCAGATTTCCATAAATTAGAGGAATATGCGTTGAATTTAACCGAAATTAAGAATGAATCTGGTAAATTAGAACGCATTAAATCAATCATTAATCAATACTTATTGCGTTTGTATGCGGAATAATCATAGGCGGATTCTCATAGGAGATGAGTGAAAATGAAATATGTCATTGGTATCGACTTAGGTACAAGTGCAGTAAAAATTTTATTGGTCAATCAAAATGGTGATGTAGTTCAAGAAGTATCAAAGGACTATCCGTTAATTCAGGAAAAATCGGGGTATAGTGAACAAAATCCGCAAGATTGGGTGGATCAGACAATCGCTGGATTGTCTGATCTTCTCCACAATTTTAATTATGACCCTAATGATATCGAAGGAATTAGTTTTTCCGGACAAATGCATGGGTTAGTGTTGTTAGATGAAAACAATGATGTTTTACGCAATGCTATTTTATGGAATGATACACGGACAACTGCCGAATGTGAAGAAATTGATAACCGAGTCGGCAGAGAAAGATTACTTTCCATTACGAAAAATATCCCCCTAGAAGGTTTTACGTTACCAAAAATACTTTGGGTGAAAAAGCACGAACCAGATATTTTTAAAAAGGCTAAGTCCTTTGTTTTACCAAAAGATTATGTGCGGTATAAACTGACAGGTCAAATTCACATGGATTATTCTGACGCAGCGGGGACGTTACTACTGGATATCGTTAAAAAAGAGTGGAGTAAAGAAATTTGTGATTTACTCGATTTAGATATTCATCTATGTCCACCACTCGTTGATTCTCATGCTGAAGTTGGAACAATAAAACCTGAGATTGCTAGATTAACAGGTTTGTCTGAACAAACTCGCGTATTTGCCGGAGGGGCCGATAATGCATGCGGCGCCATTGGTGCAGGGATTTTATCGGAAGGGAAGACATTAGCAAGTATTGGAACTTCCGGTGTCGTATTGTCTTATGAAGATAGTGGTGAAAAAGATTTTCAAGGGAAAGTTCACTATTTTAACCATGGAGCCCCTCAAGCCTATTATACAATGGGTGTGACTTTGGCAGCCGGTCAAAGCTTAACATGGTTTAAAAATACCTTTGCAAAAAATAAAAGTTTTGATGATCTGTTAAAAGAGGTTGAAAGTGTACCGGTGGGATCAAATGGCTTGCTGTTTACCCCGTACATCGACGGTGAACGTACGCCACATGTAGACGCACAAATTCGCGGCAGTTTCATTGGACTGGATCGTTCGCATGAAGAGAAGCATTTTGTACGCGCTGTTTTGGAAGGGATTACATTTTCTCTCCATGAGTCGGTTGAAATTTTCCGAGAAAATGGGAGGGAGATTAATGAAATTATCTCCATAGGCGGCGGTGCTAAGAATGAAGCATGGTTACAAATGCAGGCCGATATTTTTAATGCCAGAGTGGTGAAACTGCAAAGTGAGCAAGGTCCAGGTATGGGAGCAGCTATGTTAGCTGCCTATGGATGTGGCTGGTTTCCAACCCTTCAAGACTGTGCAGAGAAATTTTTAAAAGTGGATAAAGTCTATGAACCAATTGAAGATCGCGTTGAGAAGTATAAAAAATTATTTACGCTGTACAAACAAGTATACACAGCGACGAAATCATTAAACAAAGAACTGATGGATTTTCGTGACTAATTGAATGCGGGACAATGGTACGCCGTTAGGTCATTTGTCCCAACTAATAGGGGGGGATACCCCCTTTGCCCCAAAGACGTAAAGAAAAATGGTAACGCTTTAATTCAACTAGGAGGGGAGTGAGGAAGGAGCGGATTTTGCGATAAGTCTTGCTCTGAATGACCATGAAAACCAAAAATTATAATACGATGTATATTATATCAATCACTTTAATTGCGACCCTGGGCGGTTTGTTGTTCGGTTATGATACCGCTGTGATCTCTGGTGCCGAACAATCGGTGCAATTGTATATGATTGATAATTTAGGATTAAGTTCATTTATACACGGTTTAACAGTTTCGAGTGCATTAATTGGTTGTATTATCGGGGGATTAATTTCTGGGTATTTTTCCAATAATTTTGGTAGAAAAAAATCACTATTAATTGCAGCAGTTTTATTCTTAGTATCTGCATTAACTTCTGCCTATCCAGAATTCTTATTTTTCAATGTAGGGGAACCCTCGGTTGGGTTACTTATTGCATTTAATATTTACCGAATTTTAGGTGGAATTGGTGTCGGAATGGCATCTGCAATCTGTCCGACATATATCGGTGAGGTTGCCCCCCAAGAAATTCGTGGTCGATTAGTTTCTTGGTATCAATTTGCAGTCATTTTCGGTCAACTTGTTGTTTATTTCGTGAACTTTGGCATTGCCAATGGACAACCAAGTGCATGGGTTAATGATATTGGCTGGCGGTATATGTTTGCTTCGGAAGCTATTCCGGCATTCCTATTCTTTATATTAATCTTCTTTATTCCGGAAACACCAAGATATTTAGCATCCAAAAATAAAGAAGTTCAGGCATTTAACGTATTGTCCAGAGTGAATGGTTCAAAAGAGAGAGCCCAAGCTGTTTTAGCTGAGATCAAAGAATCATTAAGTAAGAAAACCGCGTCAGGCAAACTATTTTCTTATGGAAAAACCGTAATTATTGTTGGGATTTTACTATCAGTCTTTCAACAATTCGTCGGTATTAATGTAGCCTTATATTATGCACCGCGTATTTTTGAAAGTATGGGTGCAGGTCAAAATGCATCATTGTTGCAAACGGTGATTATGGGAATCGTGAACGTGATCTTTACTGTTGTCGCTATACAAACAGTGGATAAATGGGGAAGAAAACCACTTCTAATGATTGGTTCCATCGGTATGGCGATCGGTATGTTTGGTGTTGCGATCCTTGCTCAAAATGAAATTTTTGGAATCTGGACGTTAATCTTTATTGTATTCTATACAGCATCCTTTATGATGTCTTGGGGTCCAATTTGTTGGGTTTTACTTTCAGAAATTTTCCCAAATCTCATTCGTGGACAAGCAATGGCAATTGCCGTCGCAGCACAATGGGCAGCAAACTTTTTCATTTCGTCCACATACCCTCCAATGATGGAAATTAGCGGAGGAATGACATATGGATTCTACGGACTAATGAGTGTACTTTCCGCACTATTTGTTTGGAAAATGGTTCCTGAAACAAAAGGAAAATCACTTGAACAATTAGAATCGTTATGGGGAAAAAAGGATAAAAAATCATCGGAAGAAGTCTCTCAAGGAAACATTTGGAAATAATAGGAAGAGTTGTTAAGCCCTTGGTAACTCCAATCGGTGTGATCAAGGGTTTTATTTTTGCTTGATTGAATGAACAGAGGGAAACTAAGAGTAAGTTTTTGTATGAATGTATATGGTCAATGTGACATCATATCGACGACTTGAACCCACACAAAAAAAACACAACCTCATTTTTAAAAGGTTTCAGGGAATAAACACATTCTGTAAGGAAATGCACATTCCGTTCATATATATCAATATAGTTGGTAAAAATCCCCGTCACTCCCCATTCTTCTAGATGATCGATTGCGTAAGGATCGTCAACGGTATACGGATGGACTTGCAACCCTGTTTCCATCGCGTTTTTTACATAGTTTTCATTAACAAATTTATAAGACGGTCCAACAGCAACGGCATATTTACTAATTTTATTAAATGTTCTCTTTGTTGATTTTTTAACTTCATAGGACGTTTGTAATTTTACTAACGGTAAAGATGGTTCGAGCGCGTACATAATTCGTAAGCTTCGTTCGCTAAAGGAAGAAATAATCACTTTTCCATCTGATTCATTTTCTTCTAGAAAGCCGAACTCCTCAAGTAACAAAACTAACGTTTTTTCCATTTGTTTATATTGTTCGGGATTTTTCATTTCAATGTAATAGTTTACGTCATGACCAAACTCTTCGAAAATTTCCCGCAACGTTGGAATTGTTAAGCCTTCGTATTCCACTTTTGCTCGTTTTGGAAATTTTTCATTGAACCACGAACCGGCATCCAATTGTTTCAATTCTTCTAATGTATATAGAAAAACTTTCCCTTTTCCATTGGTTGTACGATCAACCGAATCATCATGCAAAGCAACAAGATGGCCATCCTTCGTCATTTGAAGATCAATTTCGATATAATCGGCACCTAATTCATTTGCTAGTTTGAAAGAAGCCATTGTATTTTCCGGAGCATAACCACTAGCACCACGATGTGCGAAAATTAGGAAATGGTCATATGTTGGAAGAGTCGCTTTCATTGCTGAACTATTACAACCGGTCAATAAACTAAAAGTAACAAGTAGTAGTAAGAAAAATCTCATCACTCACCCGCCTTAGAACGAGAAATGCCCCGTTCCTGTTTTTATTATTATTCTATTAGGATTTCATACTAAATGTTCATTGATATGGATCCACTCCGAATAAAAGCGGATTAGATGCGGTTTGAAGGATGATAAAGGTATGCTTGTTACTGCGGAAAAAAGCGTGTTACTACTGAAAAAAAGGTTAAGCTAAGGATAAAAAAGGTTTAACTACGGATAAAGAGAGTGTTACTCTGGATAAAAAGGTTGTTGCTGCGGAAAAAAGAGGTTTAACTGCGGATAAAGAGTGTGTTACTACTGATAAAAAGGGTTTAGCTGCGGATAAAGAGAGTGTTACTCCGGATAAAAAGGTTGTTACTCCGGATAAAAAGGTTGTTGCTGCGGATAAAGAGAGTGTTACTCCGGATAAAAGGGCTTATGCTACGGATAAAAAGGGTTTGACTACGGATAAAGAGCGTGTTACTACTGATAAAAAGGGTTTAGCTGCGGATAAAGAGAGTGTTACTCCGGATAAAAGGGCTTATGCTGCGGATAACAAGGGTTTAACTACGGATAAAGAGAGTGTTACTCCGGATAAAAGAGGATTAACTCCGGATAAAAGGAGTGTGACTACTGGTAAAAAGGTTGAGCTGCGGATAACAAGGGTTTAACTAATAGATAAAGGGGGTTAACTGCGGATAAAAGGAGTGATTGCTCTTGATAAAATAAGTTTTACTGCGAACAGTTGAAGATTTACCACGGTTAAACAAGGGTTTATTACAGATATAAGGAAGTTTTACTATAGAAACTGTGTTCAAGCCCTTGATGAAACCACTTTTATTTCAGTTTCAAACAAGAAACTGTGTTCAAACCCTCAATGAAAGCACTATTTACTCTGATTCAATCCCAAAACTGTGTTCAAGC
>CADBNU010000155.1 GCA_902796085.1 Heyndrickxia coagulans | reverse complement strand
ATTCCATAATTTTACTTTTTCATCATTGTCAACGTATTCAAACACCACATCAATCGGTGCGTTGACGACTCTTTCAAAACGATACACAAGCATCTCTTTTTTGCTCATTCTTTTTTCTCCCCTTATTTTCCAATTTCTGTAAAACCCTTTCAAAATTAGTATAAACATTCGCCAACCTTTTGAATAGCATAATTTTTATAAAAAAATAAAATCGCTAGATTACTTATGTTCGTTTTTTATCCTGTAATATAGAGCAAAAATTATATAAAATGGTTTATAGATTGAAATATGTACTTACTTAGAACGGAGGTTAACGATGGAAAAGATTTTTCACTTACGCACTAATAAGCATGATGAGATGATTGAAATTACGCACGAGCTTGAGAATTGGATTCAAGAAGTAGGTGTAAAAGACGGGATTCTGGTTGTGTCTTCACTACATACAACGGCAGGAATTACGGTGAATGAAAATGCCGATCCTGATGTGAAAACCGATTTTCTCCGCCGTCTTGCGGAAGTTTATCCGTGGAATCACCCGGAAGATCGACATATGGAAGGAAATACGGCAGCCCATCTAAAAACAAGCACAGTTGGACATGCGCAAACATTAGTCATTTCCAATGGCAGACTCGTGCTTGGTACGTGGCAAGGCGTATATTTTTGTGAATTTGATGGACCGCGGAATCGAAAGTTCCATGGGAAAATTATGGTGAGTAATTAAAGTTTGAACGTTCAAAAAAGGTGGTTAATCCTCACTTGATTGACCACCTAATAATTTTTTTAAAAAAACAAACACTTTTCCTTTTTAGTATACAACTATCTTACTATAATATATAAAGTGTTCCATGACCATAATGGTTTTGAAGTCTTTTTACTGTCGTTGTTTTCCCACTTCCTGAATTACCGCGTATAATGATTAGCTTAGATTCCACAAAATTACCCGCTTTATGTCTACTTTTTACTATTAAGTCTTCAATATAAAAATACTATTCCTGCTTACAGATTCTTATTATATTTTAAATAAAAAAGGTCCCATTTATCATAAAATCTAATTTGATAAATGAAACCTTTTCATAATTTGTTAGTTTACTATTTTTAAAAATTAACCAACTAATACATTCTCTTTATACATATAATCCATCGCAGCTTTTACCGCTACACCTGTTTCAACTTTAGCGCCTTCGTTAACTAAAATTTGCTCAAGGGCACTTAAGACAGTGATGACATTTTTGGGATTGCAAGAGTGACCCATTAAACCAATTCTCCAAACTTTACCTTTCAGCTCATCAAGACCAGAACCGATTTCAATGGAGACGAATGTTTTCCTTATTAAGATATGTAATATTGCTGAAGATGGGTGGGTATAGCCCCAGTTTTTGAAATGATATTCCTACATCTCCTGGTAATGAATTCGCCTAAATAGTGTAATCCGAGTAACTTTTATCTATTTTATTTAAAAGATGTAAATAAAAAGCAAAATAGAACATAATTGGAGTGAAGAGCATGAACGAGGAACTTCAAAAGCTATTCAATAATTTAATTCAAGTGGAACATTTATCTACAACATTGTATCTTGCTATGTCTGCCTATATGGGGAGACTGAACTTAACAGGTATGGCCCACTGGCTTCGCTTACAATCCGAAGAAGAAAGAACCCATATGCTTAAATTAATTGATTTTGTTGTAAATCGTGATGGCACTGTACAACTCATGAACCTTCCTGCACAGCCTAATGATTTCGGGACACCATTAGAAACCTTTCAAAAGGTGTTAGCACATGAGCAATTTGTTACAAATTCTTACCGGCAGGCTTTTAACTACGTTAATCAAGTAGATCCTCAAGCCACTGTAATTATACAAGACTTTTTAAGAGAACAAATTGACGAAGAAGCGCAAGCCAAAACGATTGTTGACCGACTTAAACTGGCCGAGAATAATCCTTCCGCTATTTTATTATTGGATCAGGAGCTAGGTGCTAGAACCAATACAACTACTGCCGCCCCTACACCACCTGCAGGATAAAAATTAGAATGACACAACAAACTATTAAAAATACATTATGTACATCTCAAGAAATAAAGATAGAATAATTTGGAGAGTTTTTTGCATATTATTTCGATAAATTCTATGTGTAAAAAAGCATAAAAATATGCTCTTTTCTACAATTTTTACCAAAAAAACAAAAACACGCACAATCGCTTGATTTATCTGCGTTCGGGCGTGTTTTTCAATTTTCTATCGGAACCCTATTTTCCTAGTAACATCTTAGGGGATTCGAACTTTGTCTACGGTACAGCATATTAAAAACTATACTTATTTGTTCTTTTTCGGAAAAATAACATATGACAATGTGTATAAAGTATCAGCAATAATAACTAAAGTCCATAAACCACTTAAATTACTAGCAAATTCATTGTTAACAAATCCATTTCCAATTAAATATACAAACTTGTCAACAATACTATTTTCTAATGAAAAGTCCCACGGTTTAAATCCGTCTAATATCGAGTTTATTTATCAAATCCTTTACGATAAGATTTGTAAGTCTCCGTTTTTTGCTGGCTCAAAAAAATCGACTTTACTTATATTTTGTTTTATCTCTGACATAAGCATAATCCACCTATAACTCTGAAAAAATCAGTATAAATATTATTTAACATAATTTTGAAATACTCTTTATATAATTTTATATAAGCCCGACCCCTCTATTTTATTATTTTAAAAAAGTATCGGCCAAATGCAGTCGTCACTCTTTAATTCAAGTTATATTTGAGATCTTCGTTTTCATCATTAGTTCTGCACGTAGAAGATCTCTATCTACACTTCTTCATCATTTTCACATTTAGTTCTGCACATAGAAAATTCCTATCAACACTTCTTTCGCATTTTCAACATTAGTTCTGCGCGTAGAAGCGCTCTATCAGCACTTCTTCAGCATTTTCACCACTATTTCTGCGCGTAGAAGCGCTCTATCAACACTTCTTCCGCATTTTCAGCATTAGTTCTGCGCGTAGAAGCGCTCTATCAACACTTCT
>CADBNU010000154.1 GCA_902796085.1 Heyndrickxia coagulans | reverse complement strand
GTAATAGCGCATGCCGTTATACATAGCCGTCTGCGTTTGATTCAATATAGTTTCCCCCTTAACTACATTCGAACCAACCGTAAACTGATAAGTGGACCAAGGCCTACCGACAGCAGCAGGTTCCAAGCCACGATTTGTATTCCACCACTTTTTAAATAACGTAGGATAATTAAATTTTCTAGCAGAAGTTAGCGGTTCAAGAAGAAGAGAAGGCTCAACATCCTTAGGATATTTTTTATCCGAGGTAAGTTGAATTAAATATTTCCAAGGCGATTTCACATCTTCCCATAAGTAGAGACTGGCATCATTGCAACCGTCTTTTGGATCACAACCTCGTATAAAATATTCTGGTTCCGGCTCATATTGCAGAGTATCACTATTTCCCGCAAAAGAAACTATTGTACGACCATCTATAATATGTCCAATAGAATCACCCGACATCCCCACATTACTAACTAAGTTTAAAGGACCTATAGAATCCTTAGGATACCATTTATCACCATCTTTAGAAACATATCTCTTAATCCATTGTTTATATTCATAAACGGCATAAGCAGCGATGGTATAATGTCGAGATATTGTCCACATTTCAAACTGTCTTGCCGTGGAATCCCATTTGACATCCCCAAAATCGTTAAGTTCAACCACAGATTCCCCTTTTAAAAGATCAGGTTCTCCAACGGTTTCCTCATTTTCAAGTCCATATTCTTTAAGGGTTTCATCATTTACAATCTCAGATTCGCCTTCAAAAGCTATCGCTTTTCTAGGCCAATTCTGAAGGATTTTCCCATCAAAAATTATTTTATTTTCACCATTTATTGTAACCCTTTTATAAAGTTCATCGCTAGGCACTTTAACATGCCTAAATCTCCAGAATTTACGGGTCCCTTTAAACTCATTATTTTCAACAATCCCTATTTTATCAATTGGCGCATAAGACACATCTGTAAACCAAAAATGATAATTATTATCAACTTTTACAACAGAAGCCTGACCAGCTCCATAAGCAACTGTTTTTTTATCCTCCATACCATCCACTTTCTTCATAGTTGTAAATATAGGCGCAGGCTCCGATGGATAATTAGCCCAGCCATCTTCACCCCCATTTCCTACATAACGTTGTTCGTAAGGCCCCTCAATATTTTTAGCCCTTGCAACAAACGTGACCGTACTATACAATTTACTATATCCCGTATAATACAAATACCAATAATTATCATCACCCTTAATAATTGTAGGATCACACGCACACGAATCTTTTCCAGATGACGGAATAACAACTACACGAGGTGCAGACCATGTTGCGCCATCTCTCGAAGTTCTCATACGAACATAGTCCCAACCATCAACATAATTACTTTTATTTTGAATAAATGGAACGGTATTTAATCCATGCGAGCAATAAAAACGATAAAACATCCCGTTGTATCGAACCGTTGTAGATCCATATTCATAGCCATCAGCTTCAGCTGGCGTACTAGCCTTTCTTACCGTTACCGAGTCCGATTCACTTTCATTCTTACTTAACGTCGCCGTTACTGGGCTCCAATTTATAGAGAACGAAGTTGTCGCTAGCGCCATTGAGGCGCATAAAAAAATTAAAGCGAGAATTTTTCTCATAGCTTTTCCTTTATTAAATACCATTTATTCATAATAAAATCAATGCTTTCGCACTGATTCTATAAAGAAGCCCATATATAAAAAATTTTTCAAACTACAGTTTAATAGACGAATAAATTCATTCTAGTTTACAAACAAAAACAAACAAAATATCATCCATTCATAATACAGAATAATTTTATTTATACTACAACATTATTCTTTAAGTCAATTTATCCTAAATAACAGTCTTTTTTAGAATAAACAAAAGCAAAACTTATTTTTTCTATATAAAAAACGCCGAGCATTATGCCCGGCGCATTTTCAATGTTTTTTGAATCAGAGCAATTATACGTGCTTGATCTTATTATCGCCTGCGTCCCAATTCACACCGTCACAGACAAACTTGTATTCGTAATCGCCCGGGACGAGGGAAATTTTGGCAACCCAAAGGCCGGACTTCTTGTCCTTCTTGAGCATGTCGGCATCGACAGTCCAGTTGTTGAACGTACCAGCAACAGAGACAGTCGTAGCAAGCGGGCAATCGGCAACGAATTCGACAGCAACCTTCTTCGGGGCAGCAGCCTTCGGAGCCTTTGCAACGACTTTCTTTGCCGGAGCCTTGACGGCCTTCACTTCAGCTTTCGGGGCTTCGACTTTTGCAGCCTTT
>CADBNU010000153.1 GCA_902796085.1 Heyndrickxia coagulans | reverse complement strand
TTTGAATGCTATGAAGCCTCCCGGGATGAATTTGATGTTGAAGTTCAATTTATAAAAATTTTTGAAAAGCTGGAAAAGCTTGGATATCTGGAAACATTTACTATAAAGCCGGAAGCCTTTGATCCTCGGTGGAATCTCTTTGGAAAAAGTGATGGAACTATAGACCTGGCATTGATCGATGATAGCTTCAAAAAAAATAAACTGTTAATGGAGCAAATCGAACTTTTAATGTGGTCGAAGCCGGAAAAATTAAAAAAACCATTTTACTTTTTAACTAACAAAGATAATAAACAATACTTGTCTGAAGCACCCGGACAATTTGGCGGACACCGCAAACTGAAAATATACGGCCGTTTAGACTGTCCTTCTGCAAACCGTTACATACAAAAGGGTGAATATGTGAAACACCGTGTCTTTTTTGCTGATGAACAAACTGCCATTGCAGCAGGTTACCGACCTTGTGCAAAGTGTATGCCGGACGCCTACAAAAAGTGGAAAGCAAAGCAAGACCAAAAGATATGTAATGGCCTAAAATCACTATAAATACGACCGATAGGAGCTTTGATGATGTTATCTTCGTTTATTGAAAATACAATTACACATGTAAATCCACAACTCGATTTTGCTGATAAATACTTATGCTCTTATTACGGAAAAATTAACTTAATAGAAGCATATAAAATTTATTGTAACGTTGCGTTTCATGATGAAGATTCTTATGCTGAATTTATGGCCGGTTATATGTCCGAAAATGGATGGGGTATTGATAAAACAAGAAAAGATGATGCAAAAAGATTTTATGAATTATCTGCCAAACATGGCTTTTCAAAGGCTGAATATAAATTAGGACTTTTTTATTTATTGGGTATTGAATGCGAAAAAAACCGCTCGATCGGTGTGCAATTACTCGAATCTGCGGCCAATAAATATTTAGGTGTAGCGCAGTTTTTGATTTATCATTACTATGTAAAATTGGGAATGCCTTATAAAGGATATAAATTTTTTAAAACAATTAATAGCATTAATGATGAGTTTAGCTGCTATGAAATTGCTATGTGTTATTTGAATGGGACTATCGTTAAAAAAGATGATAATTTAGCGAAAAAATATTTATCTAATTGCGTGAATTATGAATTGGATGTGCGAGAAATCCAAATTGCGCAAAATAACTTACAAAAGGAATTACAAGCCAAAGCAAAGGCAGAAGCGGAAACCAAAGCAAAAGAAGAAGCTGAACGCCATGAGAATTACTTAAAGGAAATCATAGCAAAAGCCGCAGCTGAACTAGAAGCCAAAAAAGAAGCTGAACGGAAGGCAAAAGAGGAAGCTGAACGGAAGGCAAAAGAAGAAGCTGAGCGGAAGGCAAAAGAAGAAGCTGAAAGCAAAGCAAAAGAAGAAGCTGAAAGCAAAGCAAGGCTGGAACTAATTCGTGAAAAATTAAAACACAAGGCGAAAGATGGTAATAAAAGTAATAAATATGACAAAAAAACTATACAAAAATATAACTACGATCGTGAAAATGAGAATAGAATTTCTTATACAGGTTCGTTAGAAGACTATAATAATTTATGGAAAGAGAGATATCCCGATATTGTACATTTCTACAAATTACAGAACGAAGGAGTTTATACGGGTGATGACGATTATGGTATACAAACTAATATAGGCGATAGTAGTGTTGACAATTTTTCCGACTATGGAAGGTATAACGATGTTGATGAACAGTATTTAGATGTTGTAAATAATGAATATAGAAATGCGCGTATTGGGCAGATAGCTACTGAATGCGAAAACTATCTTAAGAGTATAAACCGGGCTGCTGTAAGAGATGAAATAATGCGGGTAATAAGATGTAGTTCACAAAGGTTGTTTTATAGGGCTATTGAACAAAAACAATTTGCACATTATGGCGATTTATATTTTTTAAGCAAAAAATTAAATGATATAAGTAGTGATGATCGTAAAAAAATTATTGTTTTCGCAGAGCAATTGTTGTCTGATAACATTCCACACCATATGAAAGAAATCTATTATGAATTTGTGCTTAAATTTCCTAAACTATTAAAAGCGTGTTTCATAACAAAACCATTTCATTTATTTGCGTTCTTAAGATATATAGGTTACGAGCATTTTAATTTTTTAAAACCATATATCTCAAATAAAAATATCACGGAGTTAAAGTCTGAAAAACAAGTAAAAAACTTTTTAAAGAATAGAAAAGAGATTATAATTGATGAATTGTTTGATTTTACCAAAAGACAAAAAATCAAGGTTAATAGTAAATTGGATTTTTTAGATTCTATTGAAGATTATATTATTATCGATAAAAATACCATTATTAATATTAACAAGTTAGATTTGGACAGAAGTAGTTTAGAAATGTTTTTTAATGACATTATCGAGGAAATTGAAAATGAAAAATGTATGGCAATTAGAGAATTGACTAAAACGCAAAATTTACCTAAGTGTGAAAAGGTATGGACTGAGTGGATGGTCTATAGTTTAGTAAAAAAATATTGTGATTTTTTAGAGGTGGCGGTCACAGACTCAAAG
Organism: Heyndrickxia coagulans; assembly: GCA_902796085.1. Lineage (GTDB taxonomy): Bacteria > Bacillota > Bacilli > Bacillales > Caldibacillaceae > Pallidibacillus > Pallidibacillus thermolactis. The sequence continues at coordinate 82 of CADBNU010000153.1, read as the reverse complement.
TTTAATGATGCTATTCCGGTTATTTTTAGAGATGGTGATAATCATGATAACATTATAAAACAGATTAGAAAAAAGTATAAGA
>CADBNU010000152.1 GCA_902796085.1 Heyndrickxia coagulans | reverse complement strand
TTTCTGTTTGCTTTTCATAATATTTCAATTCCCTGCCCCATCTTAATGAAAAATCAGCAAATATACTTTCATGAATTTTTTCAGATGATATTTTCTTTTTACATGAAGGGCAACAGTAATACATATATTTTTTCTTGGACTTAGCTGGAGTTGAATTTCTCGTTACCAGTTTTTCTTTACATTCATGGCAATAAATTAAATCACGCAATATAAACGGACTATCCATGTGATCCTTATTTTGTTTATAATTCCTGAAAAATTGGGTGACATTCCATAAGTTAGCGCCAACTAATGGTTCGTGATGATTTTTGAATAGAAAAATGTCTTCCTCTGGTTTCTTTTTACTATTATCAAAACTGGTACGGGTAAACCAAGCTAGGTCACCGATATACCAACGATTGTTTAAAATATATCGTACGGTTGAATCACTCCAGCCTTTTGCATCAATACTTGGCGGTGGAATTTCCGCTTCATTTAATAAATTTGCGATTTTTCGATCACTATAACCGTAACTGTATAAATAAAAGATAAGAATGACAATGGTTTTATTTTCATTGGTTTCAATCGTATTGTCCTTTGTTGTTAGAGAATAACCATAGGGATTTCTAGATCCGGGACGTTCGGGTTTCGATGAATTTACTACAGACGTATGGTAATCAGATGCTCTCCGGGATTTCTCTACCGATTCTTCATGGGCAAAGGACAATCTAGCTTGAACATAAGGATTGTTTTCGTTCCACTCCCCTTCAATTTTCGTAGAGTACACTTTAAAATTTGGGCGAACTTCTTTAATTGGTCCGAGTACATATAATACAAAGTCTTCAATTAGCCTTGTAATTCTTGATTCTTCATAGAAAATGACAGCTTTCACATTTTTATTATTTAAAATGAATTGCTTCATATTTTGCATTTGAACCCTTTTTTGTGCAGGAATATGATAGGCGGATTTTGCTTCTTCAATAAAAGATGCGACAACTTGAAATCCTTCTCTTTTTGCTCTAGCAACAATTTCGGATTCTTGGATATGCAAAGAATGGCCGAATGTTTGTCCATCATCAGACCAGCGAATATACGATGTTGCTAAAGGAATAGAATCTTTAAAAATATTAAAAGGTAAATTTACCTGTTGAAGATTCGGTCTAGGTGTTTCTGTCAATAAGTAAACCCCATTTATTAAGTAAGTGTATTTATGCATAAAGTGCATATGGCTCACCAACTTTCAAAAATTCTCCAAAGGGAACATGATAAATAAATGTATCCGGGCCGATTTCTACTTTTTCAAGGAATAGATGGCATAAATAGTATAAATTGTAGTTTTGAATTTCCAATTCTAAGTTCTGCTTAATGGTTTTGACAAGATCATTTACCGAATTTCGTGCTTCAGCAATTTTAGCTAATTCAATATGGAGATGATTGATTTTACTTTTTATATTCATTGACTCAATAATGAGTGAATCGATGTTCTTTTTTGCCGCATATTTTTCTACTATAGTAGAATGAATTGAGCTTAACTTTCGATTTAAGTTAATGATCTCATGATTGTAATCCTTTTCGATTCTAGATAAATGGGAAAATACAAAGCTTTTAATTGTGTCAACTGGGATATGTTTTATAATGATTGAAAGTTTAGATTGAATGTTCTCATTCAATTGTTCCACCGTAATTCTGATTTCCTCATGTTTTCTTTTACAGATATAGTAACTGCTTTCTCCCAGTTTTGAAGTTTTAAAAGTCATGTCTTTTTTGCAAAATATACATTGTGGAGTAATGTATCCTCTGTTCTTTGCATTGGTTATGGCTTGAAATACTTCATCTTTCAATTTTTTTAGCACATCTTGAATTTTTTGATGTTCTTCTAAGGAGATAATTGGTTCTACATGGTGGAGAAATTCAAAACCGTACGAAGTCTTCATATGTGCCGAATAAAAAGGATTTTCTAGATATTTTAATAAATCCTCGTACCTTTTGTTTTTTAATATCTTTTTGTATTTCATTATAATATTGAACAAATCATCTGCTTCATTGGTTTCAGCCACTTCATAGAAAAAAGATTTTAAGTCATTAACCACTTCTGGATTCGGGATATACTTAACATCCTTTCTTTTTCCAATCCGTTTATATCCAAATATAGAAGAAGGAAATTGTTTCATTGTATCCTTTCTTCTACCGGAAATATTCTGGCCCTCGACTTGTGCAAAAATCCCATATAACGATTCAATTGAAAGTTTAGGAGAAAACGGCGGTTGTTTCGTTGATGTAAAAATCACCTTGATTCCGTATTTATAAAACTCTTTAACTATTGCAACGTATTCATA
>CADBNU010000151.1 GCA_902796085.1 Heyndrickxia coagulans | reverse complement strand
GTTCCATACATTTGATTATTGAAAACTAAAGCGATAATAGGAATTTTGTAACGAACAGCCGTTTCAATCTCTTGAATGGTCATCATAAACCCACCATCGCCGGATAAAGAAACGACTGTTTTATCCGGATGAGCTAGCTTGGCACCAAGAGCTGCCGGCATACCATAACCCATTGCCCCAGAAGTTGGGCCAATATAAGTATGTCTTTCACAGAAGGAATAATACTTGTGAAGCCATCCGGCAAAGTTTCCTGCATCATTAGTTAATAGAGCATCTCTAGGTAATTTTTCCATTAAAAGCGATATTACCTGACAATTGATATCAGAACTTGCCTTTATTTCTAGTTTACTAGTAAACTCGTATGCTTTTCTCCTAGATTCAACCCATGATTTCCATGTTGGGTCTATTTTTAGCTCACATAAAAGATGTAAAGCTTCCTTCATATCAGCAACAATCCCTAAATCGGGAGGAAAAACCTTTCCCAAAGTGTCAAAATCAATGTCAATATGGATCAGCTTTTTCTCAAAGTTAATGATGGAATAATCCTGTGTCGTAACTTCTGATAGCCTTGTTCCCATCGCTATAATTAAGTCGGCTTCATGTACAGTATTTAATATTTCTTTCGCTGTTCCTAAACCTAAGTGCCCGACATAAAGGGGATGGTTATTTGGGAAAACATCATGCCGCCTAAAAGATGCAAGGACTGGGAGGTTAAGTTTTTCTGCGAAAGTTTGTAACAAGTGCTCGGCTTTGGCCTGTTTCACACCACCTCCTGCAATAATAAGTGGATTTTGAGCCTGAGAAAGCATTTTGGCAAATATGTTTAACTCATGTTTAGAAGGAGCCGGCTTCGGTATATTAGATACAGGGCCAAATGGAGTCTCTACATGTACCGGAAGAACATCTTCAGGAAGTGAAACAACTACTGGTCCCGGTCTTCCAGATCGAGCAATACGGAAAGCTCTTGTAACAAGTTCTACAATACGCTCTGGATCATGAATCTCAACAGTCCATTTAGCAATATGTTGAAAATATCGATCTAAATCTATTTCTTGAAAACCTTCTCTTCCTCTAAACTTTGTACTAACTTGACCTAAGAAAACGACAAGTGGAGTCGAATCCTGATACGCTGTATGAATCCCAATTCCTAAATTATTACCACCTACCCCTCTTGTAGCCATTACGACGCCGGGTGTAAGCGATGCTTTCGCATATCCTTCAGCCATAAACGCTGCTCCACCCTCATGACGACATGAAATTAAATCAATTGATTCTTCGTCATATAGAGCATCTAACAGTGGTAAATAACTTTCTCCAGGTACACAAAAAACTTTTGATATCCCTTCACGTTTCATACATTCCACGATAGCTTGAGCACAGGTCATTTGTTTTATCTGTTTGGCAACTTGATCCCTTTTTTCGTTCATCTCACTCCCCCTAAAACTGCAGTCTCTTCAATCTTCTGATTGCCTCATCAATTCTCTCCTCTTTAACCGATAACGAAATTCTAATATATCCTTCACCACCCTTTCCAAAAACATTTCCCGGAGTTACAATAATTCCAGCTTTTTCTAGAAGGAAGTTTGTAAACGTCATGGACGTGTACTGATCGGGTACTTTTACCCATAAAAAGATCGTTCCACGTGGTTTCTCTAATTGAAACCCGATATCTTTTAAAGCTGAATAAAATTTTTCCATCCGCTTTTGGAGAATGTTATTATTTTGACGTACAGCAGAATGATCGCTTTTTAATGCTGCAGCTGCAGCCTTTTGAATAGCCAAAAACTGGCTAGTATCTACATTACTTTTTAATGTCGTCAACAAATGAACGACTTCTTTATTACCAACTACATATCCAATTCGCCATCCTGTCATGTTATAACTTTTTGATAAAGAACCAAATTCCACCGCAATATCTTTTGCACCCGGCACTTGCATAACACTTGGAGCTTTGTATCCGTTAAATGTAACAAGGTCATAAGCCGCATCATGAGCAAGGAAGATATTATGTTCACCAGCAAAGGTAATCGCTTTCTTAAATGTATCAAGTTCTACAGTAGCAGCAGTTGGATTACTCGGATAGTTTAAAAATATGAGTTTTGCATCCCTGATATCCGCTTCTTTTAAGCGTTTAAATTGTGGGACAAATCCTTTCCTTGCATCTAATGGCAAAGGAATACTTTCTCCTCCAGCCAAATGAACCGCTGTTTGATAAACTGGATAACCAGGGTCAGGTATAATTACTTTTTCGCCGGGATTGATCATCGCTTGAATAAGATGAACAATTCCTTCTTTTGATCCGATTAATGTTAGCACCTCTGTTTCCGGATCCAGTTTTACCCCATACCTTTTTTCATAAAATTCACTGACCGCCTGTCGAAACTCTCGGCAACCTTTGTAACTAGAATAACGGTGATTTTCTGGTTTTTTCGCTTCTTCTTTTAATACATCAGAAACAAAATCTGGTGTTGGTAAATCGGGCGCACCAATTCCTAAGTCAATAACGTCGACTCCTTTGGCCTGGAGCTCAACCTTTTTTCTTTCAAAATCAGAAAATATATACGGAGGTAATGTTTTTATCCGTTCCGATGCCCAAAGATAACCATCCATCAAACTCCCCCCCAAAAAGTTAAGTTCATCCCCACCTATACTCTTTAAAACTATGCCAAATTTAGTTTCGTACCAAGTCCCTTTTTCACTGCTCGTTGATAAATCATATTTGCCGTCACAACATCGAAGAGGGCCATACCAGTTGATTTAAATACAACACTATTTCCATCATTGTTCCTTTTTCCTTTTTTATATAGATATTGAGACATCGTAATTATAGAACCTTCATCAATCCAGCCATGTTTTAATGGCATAATGATATCACCAGATTCTTTTACGGCATCTTCACTATCAACAATGATTTGCTTAGTTACTTTATAGAGGGAATCAGGAAACTCGCGCATCGTAGACTGAAAAGAGCCGATACCAATAAACAATTTCCCTATTAATAATTCTTGTTTATCAGGCAATACAGGTTTTTCTGATGTGGTCGCTGTCACAACAATTTCTGCATTTTCAATAGCTTCTTCAACAGTTTGACATGTATGAAAATTAACCGAAGATTTAATCCACTGTTTCAATTGCTCAATAAATGGAGGTATTTTCTCATTGGTACGGTTATACAAATAAATATCTGTTATAGACCGTTCTGTACATACAGCAATTGCTTGATATAAGCCTTGAACTCCTGTACCGATTACAGCTAACGATTGTACATCTGCCTTTGCTAAATGTCGCACTGCTGATCCGCCAATCGCTCCGGTACGAAATCCTGTCAAAAAACTTCCATCAAGAATCGCCTTAATTTCTCCTGTATCACTACTGTTCAAAATTACTAAACTATGTAAAGTGGGAACTGAAGTATTTTTTGGAAAGACAGTAACAAGTTTAGTCCCTATTGCGCTAGAGGTCATGCAAGGCATTAAAACTAAAGTGTTTTCTCCTTCAATGACCTGCATCCGTGTAGGCATTTGAAAATTGTTAGATTCATATATCTTATATGCAAGATCGATTGCATCTATAGTTTCTTTCATTGTCATGGCTTCTTTCATATCCCACTGATTTAAAAATAACAAATTTTTCTCTCCTCCTAATGGAAAGATAATTTTAATCTAGTAAACTCCTTCTTCCATAACTAATTCATTTTTTGCAAATCGTTCAAAAGATAATGGTGATAAATCCAACGTTTCGTATCTACCTAGACGAATAAATTCGGATAACGCTTTCCCGATTGCCGGGGCTTGTTGCATGCCATGGCCGCTGAAACCACAGGCCAAATAATATCCTCGCAATTCTGGATGTTGACCAATAATCGCATTTTGATCCTTTGTATTATGATCATAAAGACCAGACCAACCACGAACAACTTTAGCCTGTGCAAAATTTGGGACACGGTCAGCTAAAATAGGCCATAGTTTGTCTTCAAAAAGCGAACGATTCCAATGAAAATCAATTCCTGGTTTTACCTCTTCTGCAAATCCTGTAATGAAAGCTTCCCCTTCATGACGAAAATACACACCTGTTGGATCCACAGTTAAAGGTGTTTTCTTCTTTAAGGGAACGGCAATATCAAAAACAGTAATCATTCTTTTTAAGGGAACAACCGGAATAGGTAGTCCCATTTTTTTACTTAGTTTCGGAGCCCAGGCCCCAGCACAATTAATGACTATGGGGGCAAAGAACTCATCGCCGTTTTTTAAACGAACGCCTATGATCTTCTCATCATCACGTAAAATGGTATCTACCTCTTCATATACATATTTTCCCCCAAGCTGTTTCGTTTTTCGTACATAACCTTGTAAAACGGAGTAAGGATCTAGATAACCATCTTCCTTACAATATAGACCACCTTCTAAATCTTCAACATTCAATTCAGGAATGATATCTCGCATTTCTTCTTTTGTGAGAATTTCCGAAGGAACACCAAGTTCTTTTTGCATCAAATGCTGCTTCTTTAAAAACTCTATGTTCTTCTTATTTCCAAGTAACAAGTACCCTCTCTGTTTAAAATCTATTTCGGCTTTTTCCGAACCTACTGCCATATCGTTTGCAAACGTTAAATATTTTCTTAAACTATAACGACTAATCAGTACATTAATCGGTGTCGTATACAGTTGTCTAATACCTCCAGCACTTCTAGGTGTCGATGCATATTCATAGCTTGCATCTTTTTCAAAAATCGTAATATCACCTGAATAACCATCATTTAACAAATTATATGCAATACTAGAACCTATTACGCCTCCGCCAACAATAATAATATCGGTTTGGTACAATAAATATACCTCCTTTTTAAAGAAGAGTAAGGGAATCCTTCATTTTACTTATAAACATTCTCCGTTCATTTTTCTATATACAAATTGACTAAAAAATTAAATATTTTTTATTTTCAGAATTAAAATTCCATTGTATTATAATGTTAGGTTTTATAAAGAAACAAGGAGGAAATGGCATGAAGTTTTTTGTACAATTTGCACAAAAAGTAGTGAATGCAGCTTCTGATATTTTACCTTTTCCGATCAGTTTAAGTGACGAAGAAGGGAATATTATTGGTTCAACAATTCCAGAACGAATCGGGACAATTCACTCTCCATCAAAAGAAGTGATTAAGAAAAATCGACCGATCGTTTTTGAAGAAGAACGGGTTAAAGATATGGATAATGTTCTTCCAGGCATTGCTGTTCCATTAAATTTTAATCATAAAATAATAGGAGTTTTAGGAATAATCGGTCCCCCTGATCAAGTAAAGCCTTATGCACAGTTAATTAAGCGATATGTGGAAATGCAGTGGCAAGATACTGTATTAAATCAAACAAAATATATGCATAAAAAAACTTTAGAAACCTTTGCTCAATACGTATTGTTAAATGAACAACCAAATAGAGAACGAATTCAACAGTATTGTAATATGTTTAACATTAAATTTGATTCTAAGTATTGTTGTATCGTCATCGATATATTGGATTCCATGTGGCTCGAACAGAACGTTCAATCTGAAGAAATAAAAAATAAGTTACTAGAGTTAATAAAGACAACATATCAATGTAATGAAAATGTACTTCTTACTTTTCTTCATGCGGAAAGAATTATCTTATTAAAACCGTTGTTAAGTGAGGAAGATTATTTAGACTTTATTAGCCACTTTGAAAAGCAAAGCAATCAGTTGATGAGCCATTCTCATTTACTAGGAGTCAAAAATCTAGCAGTTGCCGTTGGGAATTGGCGACATTCGATTGAAGAAATCTATCACTCCTATCAGGAAGCTGAAAGACTTTTAAACTATGGAAAATCATTAGGTATTAAACCTAGAATTTATAGCTTTTATAACTGGAAAATTTTATTAGAAATCCTTCCTCGTTATATAGAAACGAATTTTTTTAATAAATTATTAATTCGGTTAAAGTCCTTAACAGAAGATGATCACTTTACAGAATTAGCGAAAACCTTCCTTACCTTTTGTGATACGAATATGAATATGTCAAAAGCAGCTAAAAAACTATATATTCATCGCAATACGTTAATTTACCGACTCCAAAAAATAGAAACGATCACTGGTCTTAATATTAAATCTTTTGACCATTGTCTTCTTTT
>CADBNU010000150.1 GCA_902796085.1 Heyndrickxia coagulans | reverse complement strand
GCCCCTTCATTTAGTGAACTCACTACGTTCGTTCACTAAATGAAGGGGATAAAATTTATTCCGCCCACAATAATTTTACTCATACATGTCTTTCTATCTATAATAAAGGGGTTTCATAATGGCAAAAATTTCATATACTTACGTGTTTAAAAGGTGGATTATAAAACTTTTATACCTCTAGTATCTAATTCTGTACGAATCTCTGGAGTTAATTCATGATCGACAACAAGCGTATCGATTTCTTCAGTCGTTGCAAAGGATGCAATTGAACTTGTACCAATTTTTGTATTATCTAATAACGCAATGATTTTATTTGACTTTTCTACCATTTTTCTTTTTAACTCAACTTCATATACATTAAAGTCAGTTAGACCTTCTTCAATGGTAAATCCACTTGCAGATGTGAACATTTTATCAATATTGATTTGATTGAGGATACTACTACCTAATAGTCCTTCAATTCCCATTGAACCCATTCGAATAATGCCACCAATCAAAATAACATTGATTGCTGGATTTTCTTTTAATTCAATGGCTTGTGACAACCCATTTGTAACGACTGTAATTTGTTTATTTGATTCTGCAAGTAAACGAGCCAGTTCGAGAGTAGTTGTACTTGCATCAAGTAGAATACAATCTTTATGATCAACTAAGTTGATTGCTTTTTTTGCGATTGTAATTTTTGACTTTCGATTTTTCTTTTCGCGTTCCGAAAAACTCTTTTTAGGTGGCAATTGTTCTTCGTTTAAAATGGCTCCACCATGTGTTCTAGTTAGTAGACCTTCATCTTCTAATATATTTAAATCCGTTCGTAATGTTGCTTCGGAAACGTTAACATCATTTGCTAAGTCTTTAACTGTAACTCTTTTTTTATCACGTAAAATGTCTAATATTAATTGTCTTCTTTCAGTAGCAAATAGTTTTTTCATACAACATCTCCCCCCTTTACAAAAAATTCTCAATGAAAATAAAAAAAAGGAAAAACAAAAAATAATAATTATACCTATATTAGTTTAATAAATAATACGAAAATAAGCAAGTTGAAAAAACAAGCAGTCAATAAGACTAGTTATATTTTTAACTCCATATATGAGTTTTAAACATTATTGCACAATGAAAGTTAACGCTGCGGGATTTACGGAAAATCAATATAAATATTTTTTGTTTTTTATCGAATTGAAAACAAACGATTGTAATCACTTGAAAAAGAAAGGTGGTTGTTATATCATTTCAAATAGAAGTAAAAAAATTCAAAAAATGAAAGGGGATACATGAAGTTGAAGATTGGAGTTGGAAGTGATCATAATGGGTTTGAATTAAAAGAAACGGTAAAAAAATATATGGAAGAATTGGGCCATGAAGTTGTCGACTATGGTTGTTATTCGAAGGACGCGATTGATTATCCAGATGTTGCTTTTCAAGTAGCAGAAGGTGTAAGTAAGGGTGAAGTGGAACGTGGAGTTCTTGTTTGTGGAACAGGAATTGGTGTATGTATTGCTGCTAACAAATATCCTGGTATTCGTGCTGCAATGGCCCATGATGTATATTCTGCAGAACGTGCACAATTAAGTAATAATGCACAAATTATTACAATGGGAGCTCAGATTATCGGTTCAGAAGTGGCGAAAAAAGTTGTAAAAACATATTTAAGTGTAAGTTGGCAAGGAGGATCCCAACGTAAAGTTGATAAGATTGTAGAAAAAGAACAACAATTTTTAACTACAGATGGGAAGTCCATTATTGATGGTTCAATAAATTGTAATTAGTACATGACCTTCATAAAAGTTTATAATAAATTTTTTACAATTGATCATTATTTATGGAAAAGACAAAAATTTACGGTATACTGAAACTGAGCATTTCTTCACAAATTTATTGCTCACTGTAGGAGGTCTTAGAAGATGAAGTTTTTTCTAGATACAGCGAATATTGAAGAAATTAAAAGGGTTAACCGTCTTGGCTTAGTTGATGGTGTAACGACAAACCCAACGATTATTGCGCGAGAAGGCAGAGACTTTGAAGAAGTCATTAAAGAGATTTGTAGTATCGTAGAAGGCCCGGTAAGTGCTGAAGTGATTGGCACGACTACGGAGGAAATGGTTAAAGAAGCTCGT
>CADBNU010000149.1 GCA_902796085.1 Heyndrickxia coagulans | reverse complement strand
CGATTTAAAGAGGAGCTTGATAAACGAGGATTACAATTGGCCGCGCTTACGCTACCAATGAGTTTTATCGGAGGAGAGGAAACACCAGAAGAAAGAGAGCTAGCAGACTATTTTATTGATTATCTAAAACATTTCCCTGGTGCTAAATTGAATGTCCCTTCACGGGTCGGACCAAATCGGAAGGATCTACTGCAAAGACAAAAGGAAATCATTTCCGGTGCTAATCAATTAGGAAAACGTGCATATGAAAATGGAATTATTGCATGTATTCATCCAATTTCTTACGAAAATTCTTATTTTCGATTTAAAGAAGATTACGAGGTTCTTTTTGACGGACTAGATCCAAAATATATGGGATATACCCCTGATGTAGGACATATTATTTTTGGTGGAATGGATCCAGTTCAAATTTTCAAAGATTATTTGCCATTTATAAAACATGTACACTTTAAAGATGCATCTGTAAACCGCGAATGGAAAAAGATGGGCAAAGGGGATATTGATTTTGCTGGATGTGTCCAAGTTCTAGTAGAAAGCGGATATAATGGTTGGATTATTGTTGAAGAAGAAACACCTGAAGCTCAAAGTAATACAGAAAAAGTAATTATGGATATTAAACATTATATTGATCAAAATATACAGCCTATTATCAATCGTGCAAAGGCAATGCAGTAATTGATTCTATCAGAATATTTTTAAATTTGGAGGGGTTCGCATGAAAAAATTAGTGAATAATCCATCAAATGTTGTAGAAGAAATGCTAGATGGATATGTAAAAGCTCATTCAAATTATGTGAGGCGACTAGAAGAAAATGATCGAGTTGTAGTCACCTCAAGAAAAACCGCTGATAATAAGGTTGGAATTGTCATTGGTGGCGGATCTGGACATGAGCCTGCATTTTTAGGGTATGTTGGTGATGGGATGGCAGATGGAGTGGCAATTGGTAATATTTTTGCATCACCACCACCTGCACCAATCTTAGAAGCAACAAAAGCGGTAGATAAGGGGGCTGGAGTTCTCTATATATTTGGAAATTATGCTGGAGACAATATGAACTTTGGCATGGCTGCTGAATTGGCCGAAATGGAAGGTATTAAAGTGGAAAAGGTTATTATTTCGGACGATGTTGCCTCTGCTCCAAAAGAAGAAAAAGAAAAACGGCGTGGAATTGCTGGTGAATTCTTTGTATTTAAAGCAGCAGGGGCGGCAGCAGACAAAGGTTATCCGTTAGAAGATGTTGCTCGTGTTGCAAGAAAGACCAATGAGCAAACAAGATCCATGGGGGTTGGACTAAGCCCATGTTCCTTACCACAAACAGGTAAACCTAGCTTTGAAATTGGAGAAGATGAAATGGAATTAGGGCTAGGGCATCATGGCGAACCTGGAATTAAAAGGGTCCCTTTAGATACTGCAGATAATGTAGCGGATGTCCTTCTTTCTTACATTTTTGAAGATATAAAGCTTGATCAAGGTGATGAAGTCGCGGTATTGGTGAATGGGTTAGGTTCCACACCATTAATGGAACAATATATTGTGTTTAGAAGAGTAGAAGAAGTATTAAAAGAAAAAGGAATTCGGATTTATCGTTCCTATGTTGGTGATTATATTACATCATTGGAGATGGGCGGTTTATCTATCACTCTTACAAAACTCGATGATGAATTAAAAGAACTAATCGATCATCCAGTAAATTGTCCAAGATTTACTCAAAAGTAAGGGGGATTATTTATGGAGATTACAGCAAAGGACCTCGTTCAGTATTTCTACTCTGTTGTAGATGTCATTGAAAAAGAAAAAGACTATTTATCAGAGCTTGATAGACATCTAGGTGATGGTGATCACGGTGTTACAATGTCAATTGGTTTTCAAAGTGTGAAAGAAAAATTAGATGTCGATTTAGCCAATGAAACCGATTGTGGAAAAATTAGCACAACAGTAGGGATGACCTTCCTAAATGCTGTTGGCTCTTCTGTAGGTCCATTATATGCAACAGGGTTTATGAGAGGCGGAATGGTTGTTAAAGGAAAAGAAGTATTAAATGATGAAAATTTAACTGAATATTGGATTGCTTTTGTCAAAGGTGTAAAAGAGCGGGGACAAGCCAATGTAGGAGAAAAGACAATGATCGATACATTGGAACCATTTGGAAAAGCTTTACAAGAAAGCTTTACGTCTACTAATAATTTTAAAAATGCATTTCATAAAGCCTTACAAGCAGCAAAAGAAGGAATGGAATCTACAAAAGAACTTTTATCCAAAAAAGGTAGATCAAGTCGATTAGGTGAAAGATCAAAAGGGGCTCAAGATCCTGGTGCAACATCAGCGTATTTCATTATTAAAACATTTGAAAAAATATTATAGTTGTTTCATATATTGTGTTTCGTTTTCATGGTGTCCAATATCACAATTATTCGATTGGGCACCATACTTATTTAAGT
>CADBNU010000148.1 GCA_902796085.1 Heyndrickxia coagulans | reverse complement strand
GATCCGATTTTTAAACCTTTCTATATTGAAGAGAAAAAAGATTATCGTATTCCGACAACAGCACCGGACTTAAACCATCGAACTTACAATATTTATCGTCGCTCTGCCTATATAGTGGACCAAAGATGGTCGGTTAGACAAAATGCTGCCCGACAAAAACATATTGATCAAAGCATTTCTTTCAATTTTTACGTACCAAATACAATTCGGGCTTCTGTATTACTTGACCTTCATCTTCAAGCCTGGAGGGAAGGATTAAAAACGACCTATTACGTTCGTTCGACTTCTAGTGATATCGAAGAATGTGAGTGGTGTCAAAGTTGAATGCTGTAATTGCAAATTTGTCATACAGTGGAAACACAAAGGAAGTTGCCGAGATCATTGAAAGGGAATTACGAGAAGAAAAGTTTGAAGTTGACATGCATTGTATTGGCGTCGATCTTCCGATTGATCCAAAAAACTATGATGTCATTTTTATCGGGACATTTACATGGGCAAAGGGAGCTACCCCTGAAGAAGTAAAGGATTTTGTTTGGGAAATAGGGTATAAACCTGATAATGTTGCGGTGTTTGGGACGGGTGAAACCCAATTTGGCGGAGATGAATTGTTTTGTTTGGCAGCCGTGAAATTGGCAAAGTTTTATAACAGTCGTTGGGAGCCACTAAAAATTGAACAATCTCCAAGAGGAAGTCAGGAGAAATTAGTAAAAAAATGGATTAAAGGAGTTATAAAAGATGTCACAGTACTTACTTGAAAAAGTGAAAACATTAGATCCAATCAATCCAAACCGAGCAACTGCGCTTTTTGGTGGAAAATCCAGTGGGATTTTAAATTGGAATGATATTGCGTATCCGCACTGGTATAAAACTTATAAAAGGCTATTGGCAAATTTTTGGCAGTCGGATGAAGTAAATATGTCGAGTGATGTGAAGCAATTTCCGATGCTTTCGGATAAGGAACAAGAAACATATTTAAAAGTAATTAGTTTGTTGGCCACTTTGGATTCTTCACAGACAAGGACAATTTTACTGACTTCATTATATGCGACGGACCCTTCTGTACAATCGATCTTGGCTGTTATTGCACAACAAGAAGCGGTACACAACGAGAGCTATTCTTATATATTATCATCTGTCGTACCATTAGATAAACAGAATGAAGCCTTTGAGATTGGCAGAAAAGATCCGGTTTTACTGAAACGTAATCAGGAGATTATGAATCAATATAACCAATTTGTCGAAGAACCAACTATTGAAAATATAATAAAAATATTAATATATTCGACACTTTTAGAAGGGTTATTCTTCTATTCCGGTTTTGCTTTCTTTTACAATTTGGCAAGGCAAAATAAAATGGTTGGAACCTCTACGATGATTAGTTACATCAATCGGGATGAATTGGAACACGGGCGTTATATTTCAGAATTAATTCGGTCAACTTTGGCTGAAAATCCCGAGTACAATACAAAATCCTTCACGGATTGGGTATATGAACATTTTCAGAAGTCAGTAGATTTGGAAATTGAATGGTCCCACTATGTATTAAATGGTGTAGAAGGTATAGATTTAGAGGAAATGGAAGGCTTTATTAAATACAGGGCGAATAAAATGTTACGAATGATTGGCTTGAGTGAAATTTACCCTGAACATGTACATAATCCAATGAAATGGATTCGGGCTTATGTAGATAACTTTGATGGAACGAAAACTGATTTCTTTGAACAAAGGAATCGTCAATATACAAAGGTAACCGATTTGAATGGGTTTGATGATTTATAATTTATTGTTTTAAAAAAAGAGAAACATAGCATTTGCAAGCGATGTGTATAAAGTGTCTTGAGAAAAAGCTAGGGAGCTACTGAAGTTTAGTAGTAGGCTCCCTAGCTTATTTTTCATTTAGTCTGAGATGTATATACAATGTAGAAATAACAACGAGCTTCAACATTTTTTTAATCACTGCACATTTTTTAAATATGACTTATAGACCTTGTTTTAATAAACAACCTTTTGTTTAATTAATTACTTTCTGTTGTAAAATCACGAATTTTCAATCTCCTTTTTTTCCTTTCTTGAGCACTTTCATATAGACTTTTTTCCTCCTCAGTTTCTGGAATTATTCCACAAACCGGAATTGGTCGCCCTTCCTCATTAACAGCGACCATTGTAAGGATAGCGGTGGTAGTTGTCGTTCTTTCACCGGTTTCTAAATGTTGACATTCTACTTTTACATAGACTTCCATCGATGTTGTTCCCGTTGAAATTACGACTCCTTCTAAAATTAAAATATCTCCTACTCTAGCAGATGATAAGAAATTCACGGTGTCTATTGAAGCTGTAACAACTGCAGTTCCACTATGTCTCATTGCTGTAATGGCCGCTATTTCATCGATATAAGCTAAGACAGTTCCACCAAAAATTGTACCCAAATGATTGGTATCGGGTGGTAAGACAAGCTTTGTTTGAATTGTTTTTGAAAAACTTGTAGGTAATAATTTCGTCATAAAAATATCCCCTTTTCCAAAAAGTAAATGTAAACAACGCTTCGGGAATATAAAAATATAGACACCAAAAAACCCATCAAGGTAGATGGGTTAAATAACGTGAGAACTATTAAAATAACAGTATTAGCCTTACTGTAAATAATTAGAATCCCCTCGTTATATCTTCCCAACTCCCGAAGAAGATAATACGTATAATAATGGCAGGTCTCCTGACTTATGCTTCATCCTACTCTAATCCCTTCCCATCCGAAGACAGTGGATAAAATTATTTCGTCGGCATTTACAGTTGCGGGTACAGTTCTGGATTTTCACCAGATTCCCTATTAAGTCTTAATAGACACCATTATTATTGGCGATGATCTATATT
>CADBNU010000147.1 GCA_902796085.1 Heyndrickxia coagulans | reverse complement strand
TAGAGGCATTTCTTTTGCTGCCGGCACTAGTAAAAAGCATTATTCGTTTAATGGAAATTTTGTTACTGGTGATGCGTTAACGCTTTCTTACGGAACTTTTAATTTTGAAAGTATTAAAGCCAAAAAATTTACTATGTCAACAAGCGCAGTTGCGACTATCAATAGTGGTACAGTGAGTTCTATTGTGACGTCTGGCAATTCAAGTGTTTTAACAATCAATAACCTTGTTTGTTCTGGCACGATTACTTATTATCCAGCAAGAACAGATACAATTATTATTAATGGTGGCACATTTAAAAATGTTTTAAAAACGGGTGGTGACCCTGGCACAAAACACACAATCAAAGTTCAAGGCGGAACATATTTATCTTCAAAAATTTGTAACACCTATTGTAAAGAATTCCTTCAAGAAGGCTACCACGCAGTAACAAACCCCGACAATACAGTTACAGTTGTGCCTGATGAGGCATAGTCTCTATTCCCGACCAATAAACAAAAGAAAATCCGCGATTTGCGGATTTTTCATTGGATTTATTTCCTAAACGTTTTCGTGTCTTTCCACTTGTTATAAATCCTTGGATAGTATTCTCTCCAAAGGTTTTTAACGTGTTCTTTTGAATAGAAATCGGAGATGACTTGGCTACCTTTAGAATATTTCTCATAGTAGGATTTATCACTTGCTAATTTCTTGATTTGTTGATCAAATTCATCAACATCTTTACCTACCGCATAGCATTCCTTATCTTTAAACAAAATCTCTTCATATAAATCTAAGTCTCTAAGCAAGACTGGTTTTTGAGAATTGACTGCTTCAAGGATAGACATCGGGAATAATTCAGAGAATGAAGGCATGAATAATAAGTCGGACATATTAAAGATTCCATTCATTTCAATTCGAGGAATGATTCCAATAAATTTAACGTTAGCTGGTGGGTTATCCATGATTTTTTTTAATTCTTCATAACCATCAGTCATTTTTCCAAAGGAAAATCCACCCGCCCAAACAAATACTTTATCAGGATTACGTTTAGCGACTTCAATATAATCTAAAACGCCTTTTCGGGTTTGAACTTGTCCACAACCCAAAACAACAAATTTATCATGTGGAATTCCATATTTATCTCTAAGGACATTTCTTTCATCATCACTTAACTTATGAAATTTTTCATGATCAACAAAGTTTGGAATGTATGTGATATTTTCTTTATCTATTCCTAATTCTACTAATGGAGGAATAAACGCTGGGTTAACTACGACAAGCTCATCGGCTTTGCGATAAGTATTAACAACATATTTCTTAAAGAAATTGAAAAATACTTTGTTCATTTTAATTGAGCCATCTAATGTTGATGGGATGAAATGAACGTAAGCAACTACGATATGGTGGTTTGTATTTAATCTTAATCTATATTGAGGATTAACAGTGTGTAAATGATGGATGTGGAAGTTGTGTTTTTGGGAATTAACATCAACCTCAAAAATATCATCACATTCTTTTACTAACGCGACTTGTTCTAAAAAGGCACTACCGACACCTTGACCATCAACTGATGTAGCTTGTGAAAGCATATTGATTCTAAGTTTTTCCATAGTACGATTCCTTTTGTGGATAAGAATATTATAACTTATTTATAAATTAAAAAATCCATACTTTGTTAATAAATATTGGAGTTTAGCCGAGATATTTTATCTCAACAGTTTTCATCTCTATTCAATAAATTATATTTATTACTATTTTTTTAAAGGTGATTGAGTTAAAATGTTTTTTACTTATGAAGCAGAATCTTAGAAGAACAAAAGTTGCCGTATTCATCTTTATGATGATTGAACTTGCTATCATCGCAGCTTTTGGCATCTTCTATTATCTCAATCTTTTTGATTTCCAAAGCCTCATTACAATCCAACTTATGTACGTCGGCATTTCCATTTTCATTGGAATCGATTTAATCATGCTTTGGATTGAAGTTATTATCTTCTCAAGAGTTCGTCACACTAACGACTTAAAAGCTGCCGATCTTATTGGGGCAGATAT
>CADBNU010000146.1 GCA_902796085.1 Heyndrickxia coagulans | reverse complement strand
TTTTTACCAACCATTATAAGCTGGTTTTTATTGATTTTCAATAAATTTTTATTGATTTTAATAAAATTCACAAAAAAATACCAGTCCTTTACGGATTAGTATTACGATAATTTTCTATTCCATTTTTTTGTATTCATCATACTAAATATTGTAAAATGATGAATGTGTTTATTTTTTTAACTATTCTGAAAAGGAAGTTGATTATTGATGATGGAAACGATTTTACATACTATTTTTAATGCCATTATTCCTTTATCTATCCCCGTTATTGCAGGCGCTGTACTCGTATATTTTCAAAACATAAATATTAAACCGATATTAACACTTGTGCTCTATTTTTTAACACCCATGTTAATTTTTGACACAATATTAAAAGCAGACATTGTGTTTCAAGATGTTTTTTTGACTTTTGTTTACTCTACCCTTTACATTATTCTTATGTGGTTAGTGGCAAAGATGGCTAGTAAACTATTAAAACTTCCAGAACCGGAAACGGCAGGCTTGACTCTAATTGCTACATTTACAAATAGTGTCAATTACGGTTTACCGCTGGTCCTTTTAACTTTAGGACAACTTGGCTTAGAAAAAGCCGCCATATATGTTATCTTACAAACAATATTAATCAATACCATTGGTGTTTATTTTGCTGCCCGTTCACATTTTTCAGCAAAAAATGCGTTCACAACCATATTTAAACTTCCTGCTATATATGCAACTCTTTTTGCTTTCCCTTTTAACATCTTCGAATGGCAACTTCCAAGAGGGATTACAATTGGAATTGAGATGGTTGCAGATAGCTATTCACCAATCGTCTTATGCCTATTAGGTGCTCAAATGATGAGAGTAACACGTTCCAGTTTAAAAAAACATGTTCAAATCACTTTTTATGCCGGTTTTTGTATTCGAACATTAATTGCACCATTTATCGCGTTTTTCATACTCACTTTACTAAATATCCAAGGAACTATTGCCTCTGTCTTATTTATTTTATCTTGTATGCCGGTTGCGGTGAATGCTGCAATACTTGCTGAAAAGTTTGATGCTTCACCACTTGCCGTCTCGAAAACAATTTTCTGGACAACTTTAGCTTCCTTTATTGTTTTACCAATATGTATGGTGATTATCTCCTAAACAATTATCAATTGAAAAATCTTTACCTCCAAAACTGCTATATCATTTAAATGAAGTTACTGATACCAACAATAAACTCATAGATAAAATAACCAGCAAAACCGATTAAAATGAACCCGGCAATTATAGAAATAGACTTAATCAATGTACGGCTCATGATTTTTCTCGTGTAAGTTAAAATCGTCAATAAACCGATATCATGAATGACGATCCCTGTCAAAACACCTGTTGCAAGAAGGAAAAATAACATTGGCTCTTTATGATCATAAGAATTCGTTAATACAGTGCCGAAAACACTTAACCAAAATGCAATATTTCCAGGAGAAATCGCAACTAAAAATCCATTCCGATAAGAGGAGATAAGAGACTTTTTAGGCTTTTTACCAAATGGTGTGATATCTTTATCGGCATTCTTAATGGAATCTAAACCAATGAACAATAAAAAAATAGCACCGACTAGCCACATTGGTACTTGGATAAATGGTTGTTGAAGAATGGATGCGAAACCTAAATAAAGAGCAGCAATTAAAATGAAATCAACCGTCATGCCACCTAAGCCGACAGCCCAACCATGCAAAAAACCATTTTTTAAACCTTGCTTAGACATTTCTACCGTAATCGTACCTACTGGCATTGCAATGGCTAATCCGACGAATACATATGTAAAAAATAATCCCATAACCTATCCCCTATCCATTTTTATTGTTTAAATATTGATAATTATACAATATTAATTTTAAAATTTAATCAGTACCTAATCAAAATAAATTAGCGATTGCCAACCTAGACAATCGCAACTAGTCAAATAAGTAAGTATATAAATCAAACCTATTTTTTCTACAATTTTTTCACCATGACATAATGGGGGATACCATCTTCAATAAATTCATCCGATGCTGTTTTATAACCTAACTTAAGATAAAAACCTTCTGCATGTGTTTGGCCATGTAATTTAACTTTTGTCACTCCTTTTTCTTTTGCTATTTTTTCTAAGGCTTCTACAATTATTTTACCGATTCCTAAATTACGATATGGCTTTAATATACAAATCCTTTCTAATTTACCTACGCCGTCAACCACTCTAAGCCGTCCTGTCCCAACTGGTGTCCCACTAAAATAAACAAGAAGATGTTCACATCTTCCATTCAATTGATCAAATTCGTCAAATTCATCTTCCAATGGAACATTCTGTTCTTTTACAAACACTTCTTCCCGTATGGCAAATGCTTTTTGCAAATCTGAATCAT
>CADBNU010000145.1 GCA_902796085.1 Heyndrickxia coagulans | reverse complement strand
TAAAGTACATGATTTATTGTATTTAACGGTTAAAGACGTATGGGACGGTTCCCAAACAAGAGAGTTTCTTTACTTAAAGGATGAAAAAAATGGGGAAGTAAAAGCATATTATTTAAACAGCAAAGTAAGAGAAGTATTAAGGGATTACTTGGCAAGCAACGAATTGCAGCCGGATGATTTTCTATTTAAATCAAAAAAAAATAACCATCCAATTACGAGGCAACAAGCCTATCGAATAATCAATCAAGCTGCAAAAGAAGTAGGGATCCAGGAAAAAATCGGAACCCACACGCTTCGAAAGACGTTCGGATATCATGCCTATCGTAAAGGGGTGGCCATTTCTATTTTAAAAAATATTTTTAACCAGCACTCCACAGCAGAAACTTTAAAATATATTGGAATCGATAAAAACGAACAAAAGCTCATTAAGGTCGATGTGAATTTATAATTAAAGATTTAAACATCAATCCGTGTTATTTAAATCAATTTTGTTCAAGTCCATATTTTTTAAATCTCTAATAATCCCGTCAGTGACTTGGACTTGCCGGGTTTCCCAACCGTTCATAAATCGGAAAATTCCGTTATCAAAATCCGTACCGACTTCTTTGAAAAAAATACCTTCATATTCAATATCTTTTGTATGACTGAATGTTAGACGGTATTCTGTACCGGATTTAACAAGGTATGCACGGATTCCTTTTTCAAATAAACCCTCTTCATCACGAATATATCTGGAGACAGAAATAATATGAAGATCGACAAAAGGAATTTCATGCAAGAGCGCATGAATGATTGAACCTTTTGTAATCTGTTCCCAGCGGCTTTGAGCAGTCTGCCCGAGGATGATTTGGGTTATGTGATTCTGTCTGGCCACTTCAGCAATTACTTTCGCCACCGGACGTTTTTCATTATCTTTAATGATAAATTGAGCAGAAGGGTGCGATTCAGCAAATTTTTTCCACTGTTCGATATAAATTACTTTTTCGGCGTCTAATTCATCAAAAGGGGCTGAATCAACCGTTAATATATAAAGTGGTGCTTTAAGCATATTTGCAATTTGGCAGCCACGTCGAATCAATCTTTCTCCATTTGGACCATAGTAAACACAAACAAGAATTCTTTCATTTGAAAAATTTGCTTCCATCTATGATTCACCTCAAATGTTTTTGTTGGAATCACCTATTTGACTATGTAGAACTATAACCGGTGGAACGAGAGTAGTCAATCCAAAACTGCCTATATTTCATTTTTCAACAAATTTTAGGAACATGAAAAATGTAAGGCTGTCACATGGTAAAGCCTTAGTAAAAAAAGTAGTCCTGTGAAAATTGTAAGTATATCGGCAACATGCATAGGTTGCGTATGGTAAAAGCTCTCAGTATAAAGTTATGCTGTGAAAATGAATATGATCAAGAATTTTGGCCTTTTTCGTGGCTTCCGAAATTGAATGAAATTGTTGGGGGGATGCCGTTTGAATTCGTTACACATGCTGATATTTATTCCTTTTGTATTTGCTATGGCAATTCCGCTTTTGTATAAGTTGTTTCATCCGAAAATTCATTTAGGTTGGTTTGTATTACTGATTCCTTTGGTCATATTTTTAGACCTTCTTCGCTACATTCCCTTAGTTGCAAATGGTGATCATCTGACAACTTCCTTAGCGTGGCTTCCTTCAGTGGAGATGAATTTAGATTTTTATATTGATGGTTTGGCGTTATTGTTCGGATTATTAATTTCCGGTATCGGTGTACTTGTCATTATTTACTCCATTTTTTATCTATCAAAGCATCGAGAAGAACTTCATAAGTTGTATATGTATTTAATGATGTTCATGGGCGCTATGCTGGGTCTTGTATTTTCTGATAATATTTTTATCCTATATGGCTTTTGGGAACTGACAAGTATTTCCTCATTTTTATTAATCGCATTTTGGTATGAACGAAAGTCATCAAGAGATGGGGCAATGAAATCTTTGCTTATCACTGTCTTTGGCGGGCTTTGTATGTTTGCGGGGATGATTATGTTAACTCTTATCACCGACACATATAGTATTCGCGAAATGATTCTTAATGTGGAATTCGTTCAAGCACATAAATTATTTATTCCCGTGATTATTTGCATTCTACTCGGAGCCTTTACAAAATCAGCCCAGTTTCCGTTCAGTATCTGGTTGCCCGGAGCAATGGAAGCGCCGACGCCCGTTAGTGCATACCTTCATTCGGCGACGATGGTGAAGGCGGGAATTTATTTGGTAGCTCGATTTACACCCGTTTTTGGCGGAAGTTCCGTTTGGTTTTGGCTAGTATCGGGAATAGGAATCATTACTTT
>CADBNU010000144.1 GCA_902796085.1 Heyndrickxia coagulans | reverse complement strand
GTTTTGGAAGTCCTTCACTCATTCGATCGATATAATCAGGGTTTATTAAGACACCTGATTTTGTAAATTCACTTGGTGTTGAATCCAAAGCTAAAAAACGTTTGCCATTAATTTCAACATATTTACCGCCACTTGATAAAGTATCATCTGTTTTGGTAGGTGCATATTTGTCAATAAATAAATCCGTTTTGACTAATCCAGCGCTAGAGCATGCCTTGGATGGTAACATGCCTGATATTTGACAATATGATTTACGAACAATCCCTTTAGGTTGTTCAAAACGGTCATTTACTCCAACTAGATCCGGTTTTAAAGAAACGGTGGCATTCATTAAATCTGCCCAATAATTTAAATGGCGAACGGAAGATGGAACTGGCTGTTGTTTTTCAAATCCTACCCAAACACCTAATGTTACATTTGGATTTAAGCCAACAAACCATTTATCGTAATTGTTTGTCGATGTACCGGTTTTACCCGCTAAATCCATAGATACATTTAGTTGTCCCGGGATTGATCTTGCCGTTCCATTTTTGACCACATCTCGCATGACATCAACAGTTAAATAGGTAGCTTGTGGTGAAAATACTTCTACAGGTTCCACTTTATGTTCGTAGATGACATTACCATCTTTATCTTCAATTTTTTCAATCATATATGAATCAGTGAATTGTCCATGATTCCCAAAAGCTGCAAAAGCGTTTGTATTTTCTTCTACGGTAATACCGTGGTGTAAAGCCCCTAAGGCCATTGATTCATTTGTATAATCGACATCTGCTAGAGAAGTTATGCCTAATTTTTCTAAATAATTTTCTACAGGATTCGTATGCAAAATTCGTTTATATAGATAAACGGCTGAAACGTTATAGGAATGTGTAAGGGCCGTTCTTGCGGATACCAGTCCATAATATCGATTTGTAATGTTATTTGGCCAAACTTTACCATTCTGGTTTCTAATTCCTAAATCAACATCAGCCAATGGTGTCCCAGGTGCAGCTAATCCCATATCAAAGGCTGGACCATAAACAAGTAGCGGTTTCATTGTAGAACCGTTTGAGCGAACCGACTGTGTAGCATGGTTTTGGTTTTGTTTTTCAAAATCAATTCCACCGGAAAAGGCGATAATTCGCCCTGTTTTGTTTTCCATTAACATAGATGCAACTCCAAGTGGAACTTCAACTTTTTCTCCATCCCTTTCAATTGTTTGGGTGGGGAAGTTTTTACCGAATTCTTTCGTCACTTCTTGGAATTTATCGTATACTTCTTTATCAATGGTTGTATAAATTTTATAGCCGTTTTGACGTAAGTCTCGATAAGCAAGAGCTGAATAACGTTCTCTAAGCACTTTACTTGTTTCAACAGCTTCTTTTGTGTAACCATCTTTTTCATAATGGAATTGCATTAAAATTTGAATGGCGCGATTTTCAGCTTCTTGTGTTAAATATTTATACTTATCGATTTTTTCTTCTTGCGGTGGAATAAAATCTGCTACGATATCATAGCTCTTTGCATCCTCATATTCTTGTTTAGAAATATAACCTTCTTCTAGCATACGTTGTAATACATATTTTTGCCGATTTAATCCGGGAGCCAAACCTTCTTTGCTTTTTAGCGTTCCTTTATTCGTAAAAGGTGTATAAGCGGATGGACTTTGAGGTAAACCAGCAATATAAGCTGCTTGGGCAATATTTAAGTCTTTTGCGTCAACTCCAAAGATCCCTTTACTGGCAGCTTGTATACCTGCTATATTTCGTCCATTCGAATTTCGGCCAAACGTTGTTGAATTTAAATAGGCTTCTAATATTTCTTCTTTTGAAAAGAATTTTTCTAAACGTAAGGCAAGTAAGATTTCTTTTGCTTTCCTTTCAAAGGATACTTCGTTCGTTAAAATTTGGTTTTTCACTAATTGTTGGGTTAGTGTACTACCACCTGTTTGAGTCGATGCATTTGTAAGTTCTTGGAAAAGGGCGCGAAACACCGCTTTTGGTACAACGCCATTATGTGTAAAGAAATTTTCATCTTCAACAGCAATAATACCATTAATTACATGCTGTGAAACATCCTCTATTTTAATCCCTTCACGGACAATGTCTGAACGGAGATCACCGAGATGAATATTACCGGCAAAATACAATTCAGACTGTTCCTCGTAATTATAAATATCCTTTTTCATTTCTTCATAAGACCGTGGATATTCATCTTTTACTAGGGATGCAAAATATCCTGCTCCAACTCCAAGTACAAGAGACACACCTAAGACAAGAACAATAATAAAAATTAATATAAGATTCCAAACAACATCATATGTTATTCGAAAAGCTTTTGCCGTTTTTTCGTTAAATAAAGCTTCTCTTACAGGTTTTGTTTTCTCGTAAATGGGATATAATTTCTCTTTTAGTGGAGCGAGTTTTTTTATTAAACGATCCCAATATTCTTTCAGTCGCATTCACAGCCCTCCTTTAAAACACATACATTATAGCATAGTATAGAATAAGAATATTTAATTTTTCGACTAAATTTTTATGATATTTGCAAAAATGTTCATTTCATCATAGTTTATGTCGACTTTTGTTGTAGAATAGAAATAATTTCAATATAATATTAGTATGGTATTTGACATCCATTCATGAGTATGGTAAAAATATGGTATTAATTACATAAACTATAGCTATGAGAGGATATAGTAGTTTTTCTATCCCTGTTTTCAGAGAGCTGGCGGTTGGTGCAAGCTAGTACAAATAGAAAAACGAATTACATCCTTGAGCTTTCACTGTGAACACCATCTGTAGTGGAAAAGTAGCAGTGAACGGAAAACCGTTAACTAATTGAGTGGAGGATTTAATAATCCTCAAGTAGGGTGGTACCGCGATTATTCGTCCCTTCGAACAGTGTTCGAAGGGACTTTTTGCATTGGGAATTAATTTATCGTTTTTAATAAAAATGGAAAAGGAGAATACAAATGGAATTGTTAGAAGATTTACAGTTTCGAGGGTTAATTAACCAAATGACAGATGAAGAAGGGTTGAGAAAGTTATTAAATGAAGAAAAAGTAAAATTATATGTAGGTTTTGATCCAACGGCAGATAGTTTACACATTGGCCACTTACTTCCAATTTTAATGCTACGTCGTTTTCAACTTGCTGGTCATCAACCGGTCGCTCTTGTCGGTGGTGCAACAGGTTTAATTGGGGACCCGAGTGGTCGAAAAACAGAAAGAACTCTAAATTCAGTTGAAGTAGTAGCAGGGTGGGTGAAAAGTATTCAAAATCAATTATCCCAATTTCTTGATTTTGATACGAATGAAAATCCAGCCATTATGGCGAATAACTACGACTGGATAAGCAAAATGGATGTGATTTCTTTCTTACGGGATGTTGGTAAACATTTTGGTTTAAACTACATGCTTGCTAAAGATTCCGTTCAGTCTCGTTTAGAAACAGGAATTTCCTTTACCGAGTTCAGCTACCAGATTTTACAATCACTAGATTTCTTAAAATTATATGAGACAGAAAATGTTCGCCTTCAAGTTGGTGGAAGTGACCAATGGGGAAATATCACAGCTGGTCTCGAACTTATTAGAAAAACAAAAGGCGATGATGCTAAAGCCTTTGGTTTAACTGTCCCACTTGTGACGAAAGCAGACGGAACGAAATTTGGTAAATCTGAAGGTAATGCTGTTTGGTTAGATCCAGAAAAAACAACTCCATATGAGTTTTACCAATTCTGGATTAATACCGATGATCGCGATGTAGTGAAGTATTTAAAATACTTTACTTTCTTATCGCATGAAGAAATTTTAGAATTAGAAAAAGCGACTGAAGAAGTTCCAGAAAAACGTCTTGCACAAAAGGCATTAGCAGAAGATGTTACAAAACTTGTTCATGGTGAAGAAGCTTTACAACAAGCTATTCGGATCTCGGATGCTTTATTTAACGGCGATATTCGAGAACTATCGGCAACAGAAATTGAACAAGGGTTTAAAGATGTGCCGTCTTATATTAATAACGATGAGACAATCGGTTTAGTTGATCTACTTGTAAATGCAAAAATTTCACCATCAAAACGACAAGCGAGAGAAGATATTCAAAATGGTGCAATCTACATTAATGGTGACAGAAAAACGGATCTTCAATACATTTTAAGTAGCGAAGATAAAATTGAAGGGAAATATACAGTCATACGTAGAGGAAAGAAAAAATATTTCCTTATCAAACATAGCTAAATTAATGTAACCTTTTTAAGTGCTTGGCTTTATGGCCGGGCACTTTTTTTGTACACAAAAAAGAAATATTTCATAAAAATTATATATATTCAGAAAATAATGTAGTATATTTTTAGTAAGACATTAAAAAAACGTATCATTTTTTGCATGCGTTTTCTTTTTTACATGAAGTATTTTGTGTTACATAAAAAACCCAAAAAAGGAGTGGGATTAACGTTATGAAAGCAGTGAAAATTACAAAGTATAGGGAACCTGTTGTTATTCGAGATGTACCAAAGCCTGAACCAGGTCCAAATGATGCCCTTGTTAAAGTTGAAGCCTGTGGCATTTGTCGTTCAGACTGGCATTCTTGGCACGGAGATTTTTCATGGATTGGATTGTCGCCTGAGTTACCCATTACCCCAGGTCATGAATTCGGAGGTGTTATCGAGAAACTTGGTGCAAATGTTCAATCATTTAAAGTAGGAGATCGTGTAACTGCTCCGTTTCATTGGGCTTGCGGTCATTGTGAGTATTGTAAAAAGGGGAATTCTAATCTTTGTGTAAATATTCGAGTTTATGGCATGGTTAATGGATTGGAAGGAGCCTATGCTGAGTATATTTTGATTCCAAATGCTGAATTTAATTTAATTCAATTACCAGAAAATGTAGATAGTGTTACAGCTGCTGCAGCGGGTTGCCGTTATATGACTGGGTATCATGGTGTTTTAAGAGGGAACGTACAGCCTGGTGATTGGGTTGCGGTATATGGTGCAGGTGGCGTTGGCCTTTCTGCCATTCAAGTAGCAAATGCGATCGGTGCACAAGTGATCGCTGTAGATATCGATGATGGAAAATTAGAGCTTGCCGAAAGAGAGGGAGCGGTTGCTACTGTCAATGCAAAAAAAGTAGATGCTCCTTCGGCCATCCGTGAAATTACAAAAGGTGGTGCCCATGTGAGTCTAGATGCACTTGGAATTAAAGAGACGATCCAAAACTCCGTTTTCTCTCTACGTAAGGGTGGTCGCCATGTTCAGATTGGTTTAACAACATCGGATGAACAAGGGATGGTCGATTTACCAGTTGACTTCATTACGTCATCTGAAATTGAATTTGTCGGAAGCTTGGGCAATCCACATCCTGATTACCGTGGATTATTAGACTTAATCGCTTCTGGTCGACTCAATCCAAGCCGTTTAGTGGAACGGAAGGTCAGTTTGAGCAATGTAAGTGAGGTTTTTGAAAGTATGAATCAATATAAAACAAAAGGATTTAATGTTATTACAAAGTTTGAATAATATTTCTAGTTATGCTATTTATCAGTACTTTAGGGATAATCCAAAAAGAATAAAATAGTAGATTTTGCAGTGAAAATGGCGGCGCTACGTACATGCTTCACCTTTTTTCTGCATGATTACAATCAAAGAAACAAAGCTTTTGTGCCGGAAGCGGTAGCGTAAGGCACAAAAGCTTAAATACTGCCTATAAACAAATATCCATGTTGAAGAGATTGATGTCGTGCTATTGGATGCACGGCCGCCAATGGAACGAATAAACATTAGGTACTAACTTTCTGAAAAACCTAAATGATTATTTTTAAGTATTAGGTTTTTTTAATCAAAGATTTCATTCATTTTATAACACTCAAAATAAATCAAATTCATTATTTCTAGAAAGTAACTTTTCTATTGAATATTCAGAATAAACAAGTTATTATAAAAAAGAGCAAAATATGGTGCGATTGTCATTATATTATAAAGACTTGATAAAACGAAAACATACAAAGTAAAAGAGTATAGCACAATTTTTTAGAAATAATTTCATAAAAATGTTAGCGCTTAATTTACAGGGGGGATTATTTTGAAGAAAAAACGTTTTTTTATCTTCACATTGGTAGTATTGATGTCTCTTGCTCTTGCCGCATGTTCTGGTGGAGATAAGACCAGTTCAAGCAAAGGGTTAGACACAAATATTGTCACCATTGCGACTGGTGGAGCATCAGGACCATACAACATTATTGCAAGCACTCTTGCAGATATTTATACAGAACAATATGATGTGAACTCAAGAACGCAAACAACCGGTGCCAGTGTAGAAAATTTAAATCTTTTATCAGATAACAAGGTTGAAATGGCATTTGTCATGAGTGATGCATTAACACAAGCATTAAATGGCGAAGCAGCCTTTACAGAGCCAATTGAAAATGTGTCACAAATAGCAACGCTTTATCCAAACGTTGTACAAATCGTTGCTACAAAATCATCAGGTATTCAAACGATTGAAGATCTTCGTGGTAAACGTGTAGCTGTTGGTGACCAAGGATCAGGTGTTGAATTAAACGCACGAGCTTTGTTGAATGGTCACGGGATTACATATGATGATATGAAAGTCGATTATTTAGGGTATGCTGAAGCAGCGGATGGCTTAACTGCGGGAACCATTGATGCAGCATTTTTAACAAGCGGTTTACCGAATGCATCCGTATTAGAATTGTCACAAACTCACGATATTGTCCTTGTTTCAGTTGATCCAGAAAAAGTGGCTACAATCGCTGAAGAACATCCTTATTTTATCTCTGTTGAAATTCCAAAGGACATGTACGGAAATGAAGAGGCTATTCCGACAGCTGCTGTACCAAATGCACTCGTGGTTCGCAGTGATATGAGTGATGATGATGTATATGAATTAACAAAAACATTTTTTGAAAATCTTGAGAAACTAGAAAATGCTCATCAAGCAGCAAGTGATATATCATTAGAAAATGCGCAAGAAAATCTAATTGCGCCTTTACATCCGGGGGCCAAACGTTTCTATGATGAGCAATCTAAGTAAACAACGATTTAGGAGTGCGATCTTCATCGTACTCCTTTGTTTTATCTTAAGCATTAGAGTTCCAGTGATTGTCATCCAGTGGGAAGATGGGAAAGAATTATTATTTGATTCCTTTCAATTAAAATGGATCCAT
The DNA here is from genome assembly GCA_902796085.1 of Heyndrickxia coagulans. GTDB lineage: Bacteria > Bacillota > Bacilli > Bacillales > Caldibacillaceae > Pallidibacillus > Pallidibacillus thermolactis. The sequence goes on along the minus strand of CADBNU010000144.1, from coordinate 5,262 downwards.
TCCGTTGAGAAGGAAGAGTGGATTGAACTTTATGAAAGAGAGGGTGACGAGCTCGTTTTAAAGAAAACCTATTTTAAAACATTCGGCGCCGGCACACCATACGATGAGAAAGGCACTACTGTAAAAGATGGCTACGTCGTCATGGATATTGATCACACTTACGATGAGTTATTGCTTACGATATCTGAAAATGTAAAAACTACCATTGTATTAATGGAAAAGGAAATTCCGCTATATAAATTTATAGAAAGTTATGAAACTGCTACGGTTTCAGTTCATCGATTATCGGTTTTCACTATTATGTGGGAGGGATTAAATTGAGCGGAAAAAATGAAGGAACATTAGTAGAAGAACAAAAGGAAGCCCGTGAGGCGGCACAAAAAATTCTTGAAAAGTATGATAGTGATGCAAAAACACGACAGCCAAAAAATAAATATATATCATGGTTCATTTCAATTTTTGCCATCTTATTTTCAATTTATCATTTATATACGACATTTCATCCATTACCAACACTGCAACATCGGGCAGTACATTTATTATTTGGTCTCGCAATCGTATTTTTGCTTTATCCAAGTTTTAAAAAACAAAATCGTAGAAAAATCCCGTTTTATGATTGGATTTTGTTTGGTCTTGCTATTTTAAGCTGTGTGTATTTATTCATTGTTTATCAAGATATTGTCACTGTACGTGGTGGCGTACCAAATGACATGGATATTGTGATGGGGATTTTGACGGTTGTTTTAGTTTTAGAAGCTACTAGACGAATAACAGGTTGGGTTCTACCAATATTAGCTCTTATTTTCTTATCTTACCCTTTTTTCAGTCATATGGATTGGTTACCACGCATTATGATGACACGTCCATTTGATTTGGGAGATATTTTCGGTCAACTTTATACTAAAACAGAAGGTCTATTCTCCACGGCAATCGGTGCTTCCGTTCAATTTATTTTCTTATTTATATTATTCGGTGCCTTTTTAGCCAAATCAGGAATGGGGAAATTTTTTAATGATTTAGCTCTTGCGCTTGCTGGACACAGGCAAGGTGGACCTGCGAAAGTTGCCGTGATTTCCAGTGGCTTCATGGGAAGTATAAATGGTTCCGCTGTTGCTAATGTTGTAGGAACAGGTGCCTTTACAATACCATTAATGAAAAGAATTGGTTATAAGAACAATTTTGCCGGTGCGGTTGAAGCAAGTGCATCGGTTGGTGGGCAAATCTTACCTCCAGTAATGGGGGCAAGTGCCTTTATAATGGCAGAAACGACAGGGATTTCATACGGAACGATTGCGCTTGCTGCTATTCTACCAGCATTACTATACTTTTTAGGTGTCCTTATGCAAGTTCATTATAGAGCAGGGAAACGGGGATTAAAAGGTATCCCACGGCCGGACTTGCCACGTGTCAAAGAAGTGTTTAAAGATGGAGGGCACTTATTAATTCCTCTCATTGCTTTAATTTGGATGTTAGGTTCCGGGCTTACAGTAAACATGTCTGCATTTTATACCATTGTATGTACAGTGATTGTATCATGGATTCGAAAACATACGAGAATGGGCTTAAAAGCCATTTTAGAAGCATTAGAAGCCGGGACAAAGCAATCCTTATCTACAATTATTGCTTGTGGTGTCGTTGGGATTGTTATAGGTGTCGTTAATTTAACAAGCTTTGGTACAACTTTAACATCTGCAATCACTAATCTTGGTGCAGGTTCATTATTTTTGACACTATTTTTAACGATGATCGCATCCATCATTTTAGGGATGGGTTTACCAAGTATTCCTGCATATATTATTACAGCGACAATGGCTGCACCAGCACTAGCTGAGTTTGGTGTGCCGGTATTGATTGCCCATATGTTCGTATTCTATTTTGGGATTTTTGCCAATATTACACCACCGGTTGCACTTGCTTCATTTGCAGGAGCAGGAATTGCTGGAGGGGACCCGATGAAGACAGGGTTTATTTCACTTCGATTAGCTCTTGCGGGTTTTATCGTTCCATATCTTTTTGTTTATGCCCCGGAATTACTTTTAATAGATACTACTGGATTACCAGTTAATGCCGTGGAGTTTCCATTTCCGAAATTGACAGAGGTTTTATTCATTGCGTTTTCCGCAATATTAGGTGTTGTGGGACTGGCTGCAGCTGTTGAAGGTTATATTAGAACTGAACTCCATTGGATTGTAAGAATTGTTCTTGGTGCCGGTGCACTTATGCTCATTATTCCTGAAATAATAACAGATATCATGGGCTATACGATCGTATTAGGCATATTTATTTGGAGTTATTCAAATGCTAAAAAGGTAAAAACAAAAGTAGAAGTGGAAGCGTAATCCTTTCGATACCCAATGAACTTTGATGATGACTAACTTAGTTCATTTGACTTTCTTCCGATGGATGGTAGATACAAAGCAAACATGAGCCCCCTCTGGGAAACTTCAGAGGGGGCTCATGTTTGTAAAAAACTTAGCTTACTTTTGAAAAAACTGTTTGATGGTAACAGAAAGTAAATTTCTTAATATATGAAATGCATAATTTAAATCTAGTCGTTCTGTCCATTTATGCGCATCTCTTCCAATAGGACCAAGGTTTAAGACTGGTAGATTTAATTCTTCCAATGCGTCAAATGGGATTGTATATCCATGATTCCAATTAGGCATATTCGATGTTAAAGATTTTATACTAGATGTTGGATGTGAGAGACCTGTGTAACTTAAATCGGAAATACCTGCAAAGTAATTTTGTTTTTTCAACTCAATATCATAATTTTGTTTAGCAAAAGTTAGAATATAATCAACCACTCTATTGATTTCTGGGTGTTTTCGAGAATTTACTGGTGGATAATATGGTGGAGCAAAAAAGATGATTATCATTGGTGCAAGTTCTTTACATAAAGTAGCTAATCGATCAACCCATTCGATGGCAAGTTCTCGATCATCTTTTTGCCCTTTATTTTTAAGCACATCTTCTTTTATTTGCATTACTTTTTTCTCCCCATAAGTTTCGAGTGCATAACGTAATAATTCTTCAAAACGTAAAGTCGTTACACTTATATCTTTATTATTATGGGAACCTTCAAGGGTTGAAAACTGAATAGAGCTCTTACTATAATGATTTTCAATCTTCTTTGCTACTTTGTTTGCTGTTTGACTTAGTTGTTCAACGATTTCATCTATTGATTTTTCCATTAAAAAGAGATTAAAAAGATTTACCGATCGATGTGAGATTTGCACATTATATTCATTTTTTAAATCTTTTTGTATTAAAACGGTTGGTGGTGGTGTAACCTCATCACCGACTTTTTCACAATAATCTGTGTTAAATTCTAATTCACGTGTTAACTCAGAAGCCATATAATTCGCATTTAATCCGGAAAAAGGTTCACCAACATGCGTTTCCTTGCCATAGCATAGAAAACCTGCTAAGATTTTTCCTAATGAACCTAAATATAGATAATTATTTTCATCACCTGGATATCTAGAAAAGACAGGTTCTGAGTTTATGCATGCATTATACTTTAAATTATATTGTTTACTCATTTCTAACAATACCGATACGGCTTCTCGCATCCCAACCGAATTAACTTCTTCATCACAAACTGTTAATAACAAAATATTTCCGTCATAGTTTCCATTACAGGCTTCTTCAATAATGGACATGTGTAAGGCTAAACCACATTTCATATCCATTGTTCCTCTGCCAAACAGCCAGTCTCCTTCTCTTATATCCTTTTGAACAGCTTCTGGGACTTTTGTTTTATTTTCATAAATGAATTTAGTTAGATTTATTGGATGAAAAGCCAATTCTTTTAAACTACCGTAATCGTCAACACCGACCACATCAAAATGACTAACTAGAATGATAGTATCCTGAACATTTTTTTCACTTTTAACTAAAGCTGTTACAAACTTCCGCTGATCTTTTGTTTTATGCACTTTAACATATTCAGGATTTACTTGAAAATATGGCAACTTTCGAATCTTGCTTTCAATGTATTCAGCAAATTTTATTTCTTTCACTGTATGTGTAATACTAGGGATTTTTACTAAATCGCACAATAACTCTGTTAATTGTTGTTTTGTTTGCCATTGATAATCAAGGGTCTTCATTGAAATAAACCTCCTTACATTATTAAGATAATTCAGAATATATAACTTGCTTGTTGACTATTATATTTTCTATTTAAGAAACAATCTCTTTTTCTAATTCCTTTGTTTTTTGTAATGATTTATTGGTAAAAAGACTTACAACAGTCGTAACCATTAAATTAATTATTAACATATATAAACCGTTATTAATATCTAAAATAAATGAAGGCAGACTTGGGAATAAGGTTTCTAAGGTCGTACCTGTTGCAGCAGAATATAATGCTAGCGCAACACCAACAGCGATACCACTAATGGCGCCTTGTTTTGTAATAAAGTTGTTCTTTTGTAAGCTAAAAATGAAAGCAGGGAATAGTTGCATAATAAAGTTATAACTTAGTAATTGTAAAAACACGATGGCACCATTTGAATTCAATGTTAAGTATAAGCAAATTCCCCCTGCAATCATTGCAAATAGCCGGGCAATGTTCATTTGCTTGCGTTCGGATGTATCTGGTTTCAATGGCATATAAATATTTGAAGTAATCATTGAACCAATTGAAATAATAGATACCGAACATGGTACAATCGATGCTAAAAAACCAGTTGCTCCAATGATCCCGACAAACCATGGATCAAATGTTTCAAATACTAAATTAATTAATGCCATATCCCCTTCAGCACCAACCAAACCCGGAATTACGAGAATGGCAGTTAATCCGATAAACAGTGCGAACAATTGCATTAATGAATATAAAGGCATTAGGACCGTGTTTTTACGTAGTGCTTTATCACTTTTCGCTGCATAGGTTGATAGAAATGTATATGGCCAAAGATATAAACCTAGTGACATAAATATAACAGTCGAAACATACCAAACGAGACTTAATCCAGTATCAGGGAAAATTAATACTTCAGGCTTTATCTCCGCTATTTGTTTCATTACAGATCCGATTCCGTCAAAATAATGGAATGCAAAGAAAATGCCTAAAAATACTAATACGACAAACATAAGTATATCTTTAATTAAAGCTACACGTGATGAACCTTGAAGTCCAGAGATTAATGTGTAAATTAATACTATAGTCGTTCCGACCCAAATGGCAGTGTTAGGTGAGATCACTTCATAAGATGCTACGGAAACGATCAGTCCCATCCCTTTCAGTGCCAT
>CADBNU010000143.1 GCA_902796085.1 Heyndrickxia coagulans | reverse complement strand
TCTTTAGTTTTACATTTTTTTAACGAATGATGTGGTTTCGTTTAACTATACTAATAATAAAGCAATATACTATAGTAACCTGACAAAAAAGGAAGGGAATATATGAAAAAATTAACCGTTTACGATTATACTTTTCAAAATTTAAGCCAAAAAAAGATGACGTTTGAACAAGTATTTCAACATATTGTTAATTTTATGAAAAAAGATCCAACCGGAAGGTTTAAGCTTATGTTTGGTACAGACTCACAAGTTCACCACAGCTACACGAAGTTTATTACAGGGATAGTGATTCAGTGTGAAACAAAAGGAGCCTGGGCGTGTATTCGTAAGGTCGTGGTCCCACGCAAAATGAACAATTTACATGAACGGATATCTTATGAAACGACATTGACTGAAGAAATCGTTTCAATGTTTACTGAAAAAAGAAAAGAACAACTAATTAACATTGTACTACCTCATATATATAAAGGCGCCAGTTTTACAATTGAGGGGCATATTGATATTGGAGCAGGCCGTAGAAATAAAACTAGAATATTTGTAAATGAAATGGTTGCTAGAATGGAATCCATTGGTGTTGAACCGAAAATCAAGCCTGAGGCCTTTGTGGCTAGTTGCTATGCGAACCGTTATACAAAATAAACATTGTATCACCTGTGAAAAAGTTGAGGCCTCTTTACAAAACTAAAAAAGGCAAAATCTTAAATCCACTCCTATTTCTTCCATGCTGAGTATTTCTTTTTATTTTTTTGCTGCTAACCTTTGTGAAATATTTCCCAATATCTAGGATATGAATCTAACTGTAGAAACATAAAAAGTGTTAAATCCATTCTTCATTTTAGAAAAATGATTCAACACTTTTACAAAACATCTTTAACACAGGCTCTCCTTAGTTAAATATACTTACCTACCAATGTTTCAATTAAACTGGGTCCCCAATTTTCTTATTTATTTGGACACAGTTTTAGATTCACTAAGTATATAAGCCAATGGCATTGGTTATTTTTTTTCATATTTTCTAACATTCCCAAGATGATCGCATGACTTGGGTTTGATTTCTTTAATTCATTTTGTAAAATTTCAACGGATTCCAACTCTAAAGTATCGGTCAATGAATTAAGTAAATGCTTAATTTCTATTTCTATAAACTCCTCAACGTTTTGAGGATGAAATTTCATTTTTTCCATCATATTGGTAAACATTATTTCATTTATTAATACCTTTTGGGAATAGTTGGCCAATATATTTGTCTTTTCAACTAATACGTCCGACAAAAGTCTAACATCAATAGGCATTTGATAAGTAAAAATAATATGAGAATAATTGTCCATTAATCCTTTAATATTAAATAGTAATTCATATTTTGTATGTTGAATTTTAGAACCATAACATTCTTCTAACAATTGAAGGATGGATTGATTCATTAATTGATCATAACGGTAAATTTTTATTAATAATTCTTCATTCAATGAATGGAGTTGGTCTCGGACAAACATTTTCGCCAAATCAGAATGACGCTGGAACTCGCCAAATAAATAATAGAATAAATTAAATAGTTTTTGTTTAGGATCTATCTTTTCTCTGACTACACGGTCAACTCCTGTTGTGAATCGTTTCATAAAATAATCAATAATTTCAAGAATCAATTCATCCTTGGATTTAAAGGATAAATAAAAAGCACCTTTGGATATTCCACAATGCTCTGTTATCTGTTGAACAGAAGTCGATTCAAAACCTCTAGCAGCAAATAATTCAATTGCTTTTTCCATAATTAATTGTTTTCTATCCAATGCTTTGCTCCTCACTTCACGAAAAGTTGACATTTGACCATTTAGTCATTTATTATAGGGATTGTTATTATTTTTGTCAAGAAAGGGTAGGTGTAGCGTGAAATCACTTGTTAATTTTGTCATAAGAAATAAGTTAGCCGTATGGTTACTTACATTTATAGTCATATTTATGGGAATATACTCCGGTTCAAAAATGAAAATGGAATCGATTCCCGATGTATCTGTTCCATACTTAATCGTAAATACCGTTTACCCTGGTGCAACGCCGGAACAAGTCATGGAAGAGGTATCGATGCCGATTGAAAAAGCAGTAGAAAGCTTGGAAGGTGTAAGTGCCGTTTATTCGAACTCCTATTCAAGTATGTCTACAATTCAAATTGAGTATGACTATGAACAAGATCTGGATATAGCCAAACGAGAAATTGAAAATGCCCTCGAAACGATAACATTGCCTGAAGACACAGAAGAACCAATGATCACAAAAATTAGTATGAATATGATGCCGGTTCTCGTTTTAAGCATTAGTAGTACTGAAGAAGACATTATTGAACTGACATCAACAGTAGAAGATATTTTAGTACCAAAAATCGAGCAAATTGAAGGTGTTGCCTCAGCTACTACAACTGGTCAACATATTGAAGAAGTCGAACTTACCTTTGATGAGGAGAAACTAGCACAATATGATTTAACTGAAGATGATGTAAAAGATATCATAAAAGCAACAGATTTAGATGTATCTCTTGGTTTATTTGAATTTGAAGATGGAGAACAAGCCGTTCGCATAGACGGAAAATTCACTACAGCGGAAGATTTAAAAGAAATGTTAATTCCTGTAACACCGACAGAAACACAACCATTACCATTTGTTAAATTACGTGATATCGCAACAATTGAAGTAGTTGGTAAAGTAGAATCGATCTCTCGTACGAACGGTGAAGACTCTATCACTGTACAAATTGTTAAAGGCCAAGAAGCAAATACGGTTGAAGTTGTCAATGCTGTAAAGGATTTAATGAAAGATTATGAAAAAAAACTAGATGGATTAGAGGTTGATTATACATTTGACCAAGGCGAACCGATTGAAAATTCCGTCTCACAAATGGTAAGTAAAGCGTTATTCGGTGGTGGAATTGCGGTATTAATTATATTGCTGTTCTTAAGGGATGTCCGTTCAACTATTATTTCGATCATATCGATTCCAGTATCCATCCTAACAGCTTTACTCATATTAGACTATTTAGATATGACCTTAAATATTATGACACTTGGCGCAATTACGATTTCAATTGGGCGAGTTATTGACGATTCAATTGTCGTTGTAGAAAATATTTACCGCAGATTACATTTAAAAGGTGAACAATTACGCGGTCGTGCATTAATTCGAGAAGCAACTATTGAAATGTTTAAACCTATTCTTTCTTCTACATTAGTTACGGTTGCTGTATTTGCACCATTACTATTTGTTGGTGGCATGATTGGTGAATTGTTTGTACCGTTTGCATTAACAATGGCACTTGCGCTCGGTGCATCCTTACTTGTTGCGATTTCTATTGTGCCGTCTCTTTCACACTCTTTGTTTAAAAAGCAATTGTACAATGAAAATGTAAGAGAGAAAAAGGTGAAAAAACCAAGTCGCTTAGCTGAAATTTATAAAAAAGCTTTACACTGGACTTTAAAACATAAAGTGATTACATCTATCGTAGCGATCGCTGCATTAGTTGGAAGTTTAATGTTAACACCTCTTGTTGGTTTCAGTTTCTTAGGAAATGATGAACAGAAAGTAATGTATATTACATACACACCAAAACCAGGGGATACGGAAGAACAAACGTTGAAAAACGTAACTGAAGTTGAAGAAAAAATGCTCTCCCTTGACGATGTTACAGCTGTTCAATTTTCAGTGACCGACAATACGAGTGTAGAAGCTGCTATGATGGGCGGTAGCGGATCACTGATGTTCGTTGTTTTTGATGAGGAAATGAACAACTTCCCAGAAGTGAAAAAAGAAGTAGAAGATTATCTTGAAAACTTAAATCATTCCGGCGAATGGAAAAGTCAAAACTTCATGACCGGTATTGCAAGTAATGAATTAAGTTATTACGTTTATAGTGAAGATTTAGATGACTTAGAAGCTGCTACAAAAGAAATTGAAGCTGTAATGGCAGAAAGCAAGTATCTAGAAGATGTTTCATCAAGTTTTGATGAAGCCTATGAAGAATACTCTATTCGTGTCGAACAGGAAACATTGTTGCAATATGGTTTAACGGCCGGTCAAATATTAATGATGTTAAATCCAGTTCGCTCTGAAGAAGTATTAACCACCGTAGAAAAAGATGGTGACGACTTAAATGTTATAATTAAACACGATAAACAAATGCCGCAAACATTTGATGAAATGCTCGACCAAATGATACCTACTCCAACAGGTGATACAGTCCGCCTCGGTGATATTGTTACAATTGAAAAAGGATCTGTACCAAGTCACTTAGATAGAAGTAAAGGAAGATACTACGCTACAGTATCAGGTACCATCCTCGATGAAGATGTATCAAAAGCAGCATTAGATGTGGATGATAAATTATCTGACATTGAATTACCTAAAGGGGTTGAGCTTGATAATGCCGGTGTAACAGCCGATATGGAAGAGGCCTTTACACAATTAGGTATTGCTATGATTGCCGCTGTATTAATTGTGTACTTTATTCTAGTCGTGACATTCGGAGAAGGATTAGCACCATTTACCATATTATTCTCCTTACCATTTACAGTAATCGGTGCAATAATCGGTCTATGGATAGCCGGTGAAACTATATCTGTTATGGTATTAATGGGTATGCTTATGTTAATAGGGATTGTTGTTACAAATGCCATCGTATTAGTTGACCGAATTATTCGTATGGAACGTAATGGAATGTCAATGCGCGAAGCCATTTTAGAAGCTGGAAGCACACGACTACGTCCAATTCTTATGACGGCTATTGCAACAGTTGGTGCCTTAATTCCACTATTGTTTGAAGCAACTGGCACAACAGGCACATTTATGTCGAAAAGTTTAGGTGTTACTGTCATCGGTGGTCTAGTATCGTCAACAATCTTAACCTTATTTATTGTTCCTATCGTTTATGAGACGTTATCCAAACTATTTAAGAAAAATAGAAAAGAAATTGTAGAAGATTAACTTCTTAGGGGCTCCTTTTGGAGCCCTCTTTTTTACATATTTTAAAGTCACAACCATTTATTTTTAAGAAAATTTACAATATAATAATTTTAGCTGTTCACAACACAAAATCATAAACTTTATTGTACAGTATTTAAAAAAATCGTAAACAAAATGATGCTGTTTAAGTTCAGTTTTTCACAACAAAAGGAGACAACAACTATATTTAACCATTATCATAAGCAAACGATTCAATCACCTTATCTTCATATCGAGTATTGTAAAAATTATGTTAGGAGGAATAATGAATAATGAAAGCTTTAATTAATATTGACTATACAAATGATTTTGTTGCTGAAAACGGTGCATTAACATGTGGAGAACCTGGGCAAGCTATTGAAGAAGAGATTATCCGTTTAACAAAGAAATTTATTGATCATAACGATTATGTTGTATTTGCTATAGACATGCATAAAGAAAATGATGATCTCCATCCTGAAACGAAACTTTACCCGCCACATAATATCGAAAAAACGGCAGGTCGCTTGTTATACGGTAAATTGCAAGATGTTTGGGAAGAAAGTAAAGAAAAACCCAATGTTTATTGGATTGATAAAACAAGATATTCCGCATTTGCAGGAACGGATTTAGAAATGAAACTTCGAGAACGTGGCATTACGGAAATCCATCTTGTCGGTGTATGTACAGACATTTGCATATTACATACCGCCATCGATGCTTATAACCGTGGCTTTAAAATCGTTGTGCATAAAAATGGGGTTGCAAGCTTTAATCAAACAGGTCATGATTGGGCACTGCAACACTTTACGAATACCCTTGGAGCAGAAGTAGTGTAGATTTATGTTCGCATATTCCATTTATTTCCCCTTGGAGGTGTTTACCATGATTGACTTTTACAACGATGACAGTTTATCTATTCATACCGATCTTTATCAAATTAATATGACAGAGACATATTGGCGCGATAACTTTCACAATCGTAAAGCTGTTTTTGAAGTGTATTTTCGAAAACTTCCTTTTGGTAATGGCTATGCCATTTTTGCAGGACTGGAAAAGGTCATTCAATTCCTGAAAGAATTTCATTTCACTGAAACTGATCTCTCCTATTTAAGAGAGCAAGGATATGAGGAAGACTTTTTAAAATATCTAAAAAATATGCGTTTTACCGGTACGGTTAAAGCAATGAAGGAAGGCGAAATGGTATTTCCAAATGAACCGCTCCTTCGCATAGAAGCACCGATTGCTGAAGCACAACTGATTGAAACACCGATATTGAATATTGTTAATTACCAGACACTCATTGCAACAAAAGCATCAAGAATTAGACAAATTATCGGGGACGATGTTGCCTTAGAATTCGGTACACGTAGAGCTCAAGAAATGGAGGCCGCGATTTGGGGCACACGAGCTGCATATATTGGCGGATTTGATGCAACATCTAATGTTCGTGCTGGAAAGTTATTTGGAATTCCAATCGCTGGAACTCATGCTCACTCAATGGTTCAAGCTTATCAAGATGAATATACAGCTTTTAAAAAATATGCTGAAAGTCATAAAAATTGTACCTTCCTAGTTGACACGTACGATGTTCTCCGTTCAGGTGTACCGAATGCGATAAAAGTAGCCAAAGAAATGGGCGATAAAATTAATTTTCAAAGCATTCGCATAGATAGCGGTGATTTAGCATATTTGTCTAAACAAGCACGAGAAATGTTAGATGCAGCCGGGTATACAAACACAAAGATTTCCGCATCGAGCGATTTAGATGAATACACAATCATGAACTTGAAAACGCAAGGGGCAAAAATTGATATATGGGGTATTGGAACAAAATTAATTACTGCATATGATCAGCCAGCATTAGGCGCCGTTTATAAAATTGTTGCTATTGAAAATGAAAACGGTGAAATGAAAGATACGATAAAAATAAGTGCAAATCCTGAAAAAGTGACAACTCCAGGTTTAAAAAGAGTTTATCGTATTATAAATAAAGGAAATAACAAATCCGAAGGTGATTATATCGCGTTAGACTATGAAAATCCTCAGGAAGAAGAACCGTTAAAAATGTTCCACCCGGTTCATACGTATATAAGTAAGTTTGTCACAAACTTTGAGGCAAGGGAATTACATCATACGATATTTGAAAATGGTAAGCTTGTGTATGAAATGCCTCATCTTGAAGAAATCAGAAGTTTTGCACGAGAAAATTTGGAATTATTATGGGATGAATATAAACGAACTCTTCATCCTGAACAATATCCAGTCGATCTAAGTCAAGCATGTTGGGATAATAAGATGCAAAAAATTGAGGAAGTTAAAACAAAAGTAGCAAAAATGAAAATAAATTAAATAACTTTAATGCAACAATACACTTTTTAAACCTAACTCAACAAAGTGAAAAACACCTTGGGGGATAGAAAATGGCTAAAATTGGCATATACGGTTCAGCCTTTGATCCAATCACTAATGTCCATTTATGGACGGCAAGTACTGTTGCCCATCGATGCAAATTAGACCGTGTCATTTTTTTACCAAGTTCAAGTAAGCGGAAAGATAAAAAATTATATACGGAAGATCATCACCGTTGGAATATGATTCGAATGGCCATCAAAGACAACGAAAAATTTTCTGCCGACGATTACGAAATGAAACAAGACCCTTGGAAGCTCACAACTTACGAAACATTAAACTATTTCAAAGAAAAATATCCAAATGATGATATCTATTTTATCATGGGTGCGGACCTATTAGTAGATATCGGTGAAGGAAAATGGAGCCATGCTGAAGCATTAGTCAAAGAAAATAAATTTATTGTTATGGCAAGAGACGGAATTGATATGTTAAAGGCAATATCGAAATCACCAATTTTAAGAAATAATGATGATGGTCAAACGTTTCACTTAATAGATAAAGGCTTGGCAATGGAAATTAGTTCTACCTATATACGTGAAGAATTTGCCTTAGGAGGCGAACCACGTTATTTACTTCCAGAAAGCTGTTATAATTATTGTATTCGTAATTCGCTTTATAAGGAGAGGAAATTATGAGTCTACAACAAGAAATCATTAAAGCTTTACATGTTAAACCAACGATCGACCCTAAAGAAGAAATTAGAAACCGTATCGATTTTTTAAAACGTTACTTAAAGAAAACAGGAGCCAAAGGGTTTGTGCTAGGAATTAGTGGCGGGCAAGACTCTACTTTAGCAGGAAAACTTGCTCAACTAGCTGTAGAAGAATTACGGGCTGAGGGAACAGAGGCGACATTTATAGCTGTCCGTCTCCCATATGGAACACAACAAGATGAAGATGATGCACAACTTGCAATCAAATTCATCAAACCAGATCAAGTAAAAACTTTTAATATTAAGGCTGCTGTTGATGCCTTTGCGGACAGTTATCAAACGACAGATGGGCAAGCAATTTCCGATTATCAAAAAGGGAATGTAAAAGCTCGATTACGAATGGTTGTTCAATACGCACTAGGCGGGATGCATGGATTGCTTGTCATAGGTACAGATCATGCGGCCGAAGCAGTTACGGGATTCTTTACGAAATATGGTGATGGCGGTGCTGATGTCACACCATTAACAGGGCTAAATAAAAGACAAGGACGTTCCCTTTTAATTGAACTAGGCGCTGACAAACGTCTATATATGAAAGAACCGACAGCAGATCTTTTAGATGAAAAGCCGGGTCAAGCAGACGAAACAGAACTTGGTATTCGCTACGATGAAATTGACGATTATTTAGAGGGCAAAACCATATCTGAAGAAACTGCAAAACGACTTGAAAGTTTGTATATTCGCTCCGAACATAAAAGACATGTTCCTGCAAGTCCGTTTGATGACTGGTGGAAATAATTTTCTTTTTCAAATACAGGTATTGATCATTACGTTGGCGGACGCACATCCAGTGGCACGGCCTTGTCTACCTTAAGCGTGCAAGCGTATGGACGGGGATTTCGACCCGTATTCTTGACGCTTACGTTTTCGGAACAAAAGCTTTTGCTGATTCCGTTGGGGTCGACCGCCAACTCTTCCTATCCTGTCAATAATAAAGTTCAGTCCAACTATATGAAATTTTCCTCCACTATTATGTAATGTTATCTTCTATTTGCTGATCACAAACATGAAAAAGCGGGCACTCGTAACAAATCGGTTTTCTTTTACAATGAACTTTTCCATGTTCAACAATAAGTGCATGATATTCATTATATAATTTTGGATTATCAGGTAACGAAGCCTCTACCTGAGTTCGAAAATCGTCATAATCATCTGGCATTTGTAAACCGATTCGTTTAAAAAGTCTTCGCGCATATGTGTCTACTATAAATATCGGTTTTTCAAAGGCATATACAAGCATACAATCTGCTGTTTCTTTACCTACCCCTCGAATGTTTAATAATTGTTTTCGCAAATCCACTAAACTAAGTTGTTTAATTTTATCAATATTGTAATCATATTTTTTAAACCACGCCAAAAACGCTTTGATTCTTTTAGCCTTCACATTATAATAACCGCTAGGCCGAATTAATGCTGCTAATTCATCCGTTTTTAAACTTGCTATTTTTTCAGGGTGTAAAACTGGACGTAAACGTATTAAAGCTTTCTCAACGTTATTCCAATTTGTGTTTTGTACAAGAATAGCTCCAATCAGCATTTCAAAAACGGTGTCCGCCGGCCACCAATATTGCGGTCCATAGTAAGCATACAATTTTTCAAATATTTGAAGAAAACCTTTCGACATTCCGCCCCTCCAAATTTTTATTTCTTTTCTAATGCTAGTAATTTTTGTTTCATTAATAAGCCACCACGAAAACCAGTTAATTTCCCCGATTTTCCAATCACGCGATGACAAGGAATTACGATCATAACTGGATTAGCTCCAATAGCTGAACCGACCGCTCGAAACGCAGACGGTTTATTTATTTTTTCTGCAATATCC
>CADBNU010000142.1 GCA_902796085.1 Heyndrickxia coagulans | reverse complement strand
TGTTATAAAAATCTAAATATTTATAATTTTATTATAATAGTTCGTGTTATGTTTTACAATTTTTAATAGCTGAAAAATAAAAAACTGTTCTGTACTGGAAGAATCAGTACAGAACAGTTTACCTGCAAATTATACCATCACTTTACACATATCATTTGTGAACTCTACCGGATCTTCAATTGGTAAACCTTCAATAAGTAATGCTTGATTAAATAATAGTTTTGTATAAAGTTCTAATTTCTCTTTATCATTTATATAGGCATTTTTAAGGGCTTGAAAGACCTCGTGGTTTGTATTAATTTCTAATACCTTGTCTGCCTTCACACCTTGGTTATTTGGCATTGCGTTTAACACTTTTTCCATTTCAATTGTAATGTCCCCTTCCGTAGATAAACATACTGGATGGGTTTTTAAACGGTTTGATGCTATTACTTTCTTAACTTTATTTTCTAGTACTTTTGCCATATGTTCAAATAAACCTTTATTTTCTTTTTCTTCATCTTCTATTTGTTGTTTTTCATCAGAAGATTCAATCCCTAAATTACGATCTGAAACAGATTTAAATTCTTTATCTTTATATTTCATTAACATTTTTATAGCAAATTCATCCACGTCTTCTGTAAAGTAAAGAATCTCAAATCCTTTATCGGCAACTAACTCAGTCTGTGGCAACTTCTCAATCCGCTCTATCGAGTCACCTGTAGCATAATAAATATATTTTTGCTCCTCTGGCATTCGAGACACATATTCATCTAATGTAACAAGTTTTCTCTCTTTAGAAGAATAAAACATAATTAAGTCTTGTAAATCTTCTTTATGTGCCCCGAAATCATTGTAAACGCCATATTTTAGAACACGTCCAAAGGCATCATAGAACTTTTCATATTTTTCACGTTCGTTTTTTAATAGGTTTAGCAGTTCCCGTTTAATTTTATTTTTAATATTTTTCGCTATAACTTTTAGTTGTCGATCTTGTTGTAACATTTCGCGTGAAATATTTAAGGAAAGATCCGGTGAATCGACAAGTCCTTTTACGAAGCTAAAATGGTCAGGTAGTAAGTCAGCACATTTTTCCATAATGAGGACGCCATTTGAATAAAGTTCCAATCCTTTTTCATAATCAGTTGTGTAAAAATTAAAAGGAGCCATTTCCGGTATATATAAAATAGCGTCGTAACGGATTGTTCCATCAACTTTGATGTGTAAATGTTTTAATGGTTTATCGAAACCAAAATGTTTTTCATTATAGAAGTTTTCATAATCCTCGTCTTTGAGCTCACTTTTATTTTTCTTCCAAATTGGAACCATGCTGTTTAAGGTTTCTACTTCTTTATAATCAACATATTCATTACTGTCTTCTTCTTTCGGTTTACGTTTTGTAACTTCCATTTTTATCGGATAACGGATAAAGTCGGAATACTTTTTAACGATTTCTTTTATGCGCCATTCTTCTAAAAACTCATCGTAATTATCCTGATCCGTATTCTCTTTTAAAGTTAAAATAATATCTGTTCCAACATTGTTTTTTTCGGATTTTTCAATTGTATAACCATCAATTCCTGAAGATTCCCATTTATATGCGTCATCGCTATTTAAAGATTTACTTAATACAGTAACTTTTTTTGCGACCATAAACGCAGCATAAAATCCTACACCAAATTGACCAATAATATCAAACCCGTCTTTTATTTCATTTTCCTTTTTAAAGGCTAATGAACCACTTTTGGCAATCGTACCAAGGTTAGACTCTAACTCTTCTTTTGTCATTCCGATTCCGGTATCACTAATGGTTAATGTCCGATCATCTTTATTTGGTGTAATGGTTATGTAATAGTCGTCTTTGTTAAAGGAAAGAGAGTCATCGGTTAAGCTTTTATAATAAATTTTATCAATTGCATCACTAGCATTAGAAATTAATTCACGTAAAAAAACTTCTTTTTTCGTATAAATGGAGTTAATCATCATTTCTAGAAGTCTTTTCGATTCGGCATGAAATTCTTTTTTCTCCATGAAGCACACTCCCTCCAATAAATCTTTCTATTTTTGAAAATGAAATTAGCACTCTTTTTCTTTGAGTGCTAATTTTCCAATAAAATTATAAACAAAAAGGTTTTATTATGTCAATTTTTACTATAAACAATCGATTATGTTGCTTATAGATCTCATTCAATCGTTCCTTCTCCTAAAGTTTAAAATGCAAATAGGTACTACTTCACTTTCATACATTTGTTATTTAAATTGTAATAAATGATCCATAAATTTTAAAATTAAATTATCCTTTTCATAATCATTATTGTTTATATTTATATTGAAGGGAGGAAAAGTCATGCGCTATGTCCACGTAATACAACAAATTGAATTAAAGCTATTCTATACTATCAATCGAAATTATAATAAAAAAATGGCAAATCGATATTTCAGTTTTATTACTCACCTTGGTGGAGCTATGTTTATGATCATTGCCGTATTTTTAATTTTAATAATGTCGAATGGATCGCTTCAACTAACCGCTAAAGCAAGTGCGATCTCTTTAACGATAAGTCATATCATAGTTCAATTAGTAAAACGGTTTTTCCCTAGGAAAAGACCGTACGTTGTATTGAATGAAATTTATGTAACGAATAAACCATTAAAGGATCCATCATTTCCGTCTGGTCATTCAACTGCGATCTTTTCTGTCTTTATTCCGTTTGTATTATATAGTCCTACATTATTGTTTTCTACACTTTTACTTTTTCTAGCCTTTAGTGTTGCCATATCAAGAATTGTTCTAGGACTTCATTACCCTTCTGATGTTTTAGTTGGGATTTTATTAGGCAGTTTAACAGGATATATAACATATGCACTTGTGAAGCAAATTTTTTTATAAGTTTAATCAAGTTTCTTTTTCATTTTAATGTATTCATCCTTTCAATATAAACGCTTCTGTCATTAGCATTTCAACGTTAACAAAACAATCGTATAATATATATATATAGATAATTTGATATTGGTAGGAGGCAAATATGTTACAAAATTGGCTGAAGGAATCTAAATACACAGTTGTATTTACAGGAGCTGGGATGTCGACAGAAAGTGGTTTGCCAGACTTTCGTTCGTCAAACAATGGGTTGTGGCGCAAGAAAAATCCAAGTAAGATTGCTTCAACAGAAGCATTAAACGAAAATGTCCAAGAATTTATTGAGTTTTACAAAGAACGAGTACTAGGTGTGAAACAATATGGGCCTCATAAAGGACATTTCATTTTAGCAAAATGGGAGAAAGCTGGGATTATTCAATCAATTATAACTCAAAATGTAGATGGGTTCCATACAGAAGCGGGAAGTAAGCAAGTTGCAGAATTACATGGGACGTTACAAAAGTTTCATTGTCAAAGTTGTAAGAAAGAAGTCGATAGCGAAACTTTTGTAAAACAACAATTCTGTCAGTGTGGAGGTGTATTACGGCCGAATATTGTCTTATTCGGTGAAATGCTACCTCAAGAAGCATTCCAAAAGGCATTAATGGAATCCGAAAAAGCGGAACTCTTTATTGTACTTGGTTCTTCTCTATCTGTTACTCCCGCAAACCAGTTTCCACTTATCGCCAAACAAAATGGCGCAAAATTAGTTATTGTGAATTTGGAGCCAACTGAATTTGATTCATTTGCCGATGAAGTAATTCATAATCGAAAAATAGGCGATTTATTAGAGGAGCTAGATCATAAAATTAAGGCTAATGAATAATTAGCTTCCCAAATTGTATAATGAATCAATAAAAAACAAAGCAGTGATACAAATTAATTGATTTGATCACTGCTTTGTGCATGCATACTGAATTGTCAATGTGCTTTATTCCTGCTGTTTTTGTTTATCTTTTTTGTCATCTTCTTCCGTATTGATACTAATCTTTTTACACCCGACATAAAGACAAGAATATACTTCTAACTCCGGATGGGCACTTGCAATTCCTTTTATATAAGGTTGAACAATGCTTCGGAAATTTTCTGTAACCCCTTCTTCCTCAACAATTCCATATACATAAATTTTCTTCTCATCGAACATAAAGGCAACGTTTCCGACTGCTTTTTCTTTCGAATCTACAACATTTAATATTTGAAAAGATTGGTGCATCACTTCCGGAGAAAAAAAGATTTCCAATTGATTCACTCCTCCAACTTTTTTTATTATGAATATTACGTTAACTGTAACTTTTCAAATAAGCTATCTATCTGTTTCGTTTTTTTCTTATCTTCTTTTCCTTCCCCGCTCTTTTTCACCTTAATAAATAACATACAAAGTATTGCAACAACTAATGTCAAACCTGCAGTTGTTAAGAACATGCCGGTTGTTGACCAATTCATAAGTGAACTATATAGTGGTGGGCCGAATGCGACTCCTAAAAAGCGAACAGATCCATAAATAGATGTAACAAATCCACGTTTTTCAGTTGACACTGATCCAGTAATTAAACTATTAATACATGGCAATGCTAACCCCGTACCTATACTTGAAACAATAAGGATAGAAAAAAACGGTATCAATTTTTTATCAAAGAAAATGAGGCATGAAAATGATAGTGTCATTAAAATTAATCCTAATACGATTAATCTTTTCATTAAAAATAAATTTTTCCCAATTTTACTTCCAGTAATTAAAGATGTTGTTGTCATAAATAATAATGGAACAGCTAATATCCCGCCCTTTAAAATACCATCAATGCTGTAATTTGTTTCTAATACTTCTGAAATGTAAAAAAGAATCCCAAAAAGTGTAAATAAACAAGTAGCACCGCTTAAGTATGCGATAGAAAGCCACTTGCCTTCTGTACGAAAAACGGTACCTAAGCCTTTAAAATATTGTTTGATCGTCGTTTCTTTGTTCGGTTCTTTCTCCTCTTTTATGAAGAAGATGGTCAACATGATGGATATGAAACAGAAGACTGGGAAAGCAAAAAATGCTGCATACCAAAAAAGAAGAGCTAATAAAGAACCTATAATCGGACTAATGACCTTTCCAAATCCATTTGATGCTTCAACAATGCCGAGAACTTTACTTTGTTCTCCTCCTTTAAATAAATCTCCTGTTAGTGCCATCGCCATTGATGTTGTCCCTGCTGCCCCTATACCCTGCATAATTCTTCCGATTAAAATCCAAATAAAAGTTTGGTTAGGTGCAAACCAAGCTGCTGCTATACCGGCAAGCAACCCTCCTAAACCATATAACGTTAAAGCAGGAATAACAACGGATTTTCTTGTGAATCGGTCTGATAAATAACCTAAAATTGGGATTGTTATTGCAGCTGCAATGGAAAATGCAGTGATGACTAAACTAGATTGAAATTCAGTGATATGTAATTTTTCTTTTAGATCCGGTAATATCGGAACTAACATTGAATTTCCTAATACTAAAATTAATGGAATTGATCCAATTGCGGCAATCGTAAGCCCTTTATGTTTTTGTTTGGTCAAAGGGATTCCTCCTGAGTGAAAATATACTGATTACAAATTTATTTTTTGAATGTAAAACCAAGTTATACTATAGAAATATTTCCATATCACAATTAGGTGTTTGCCTATTTTTGCTTAAAATAATTGTAATTCTACACAAATGCCTAATTATTGAATAATTTATCTTTAGAAATGCGAGGTGGTTGGCAGTGAATTTTTTAACATTACCAAAAAGAACAACTGGTGTACGAAAATTCGGCATTACGTCCATTATAGATTTAGGATTAACGATTGATCAGTTATCTTCGATACTAAAAGATTATAGTGAACTTATCGATTTTGCGAAAATCGGCATTGGTACTGCTTATATTACACCGAACTTATCGGAAAAAATTCGACTTTATCAAAATCATAATGTCATACCTTATTTTGGCGGAACGTTATTTGAAAAATGTTACCATCAAAATAAACTAGCTGAATTTGTAGATTTTTTACATTCACAAAAAGTGGATTGGATCGAAATTTCTTGTGGCACTATTGACATTCCATTAGAAGAAAGAATAAACATCATAAAAAATTTGAAACATGAATTTAATGTTTTAGCAGAAGTAGGTTCAAAAGATTCAAACAAAGCACTATCAACAGAAGATTGGATCAATGAAATGTATTCACTGCTCGATGCAGGTAGCCAATATTGCATTACTGAGGGCCGCCAATCTGGTACAGCCGGTATTTATCAAACGAACGGTCAAGTAAGGATGGATGTGTTTCAAGAACTTACAAGCAATGTAAATATAAATCGAATTATTTTTGAAGCACCAACAGCAAAGCAGCAAATGTTTTTCATTAATCAAATTGGTGCAAATGTAAATCTAGGTAATGTAAAACCTGAGGATGTTCTCATATTGGAAGCGGAGCGCTGTGGATTACGAAGTGAAACATTTTTTTTGGAGGATTAAAAATGCAAGTAACTCTAATTCGGCATTTACCAACGCAATGGAATCAAAATCAAAAATTACAAGGAAAACAAAATATTCCAATATTACCGATATCAAAATCATTGCAACTTGAAATTGAAAAAAATAAAGAAAAATTAAATACTCTCCTACCGCCTACAGTTATTTTATCCAGTACTTTAGTAAGAACACAACAGACTGCAGAAGCCTATGGGTTTCAACCAGAAACTGATAGCTTGTTAAATGAATTAGACTTCGGTAGATACGAAGGGAAAATGAAACAACAGTTAATAAAAGATGCTGGGGAACTTTGGATTCATGATCCAAAAAATTCTATTTTAGGTCAACAAATTACAGATTTAGAAAGAAGAATTAAATTGTTTTTACAAAAATATAAAAATCAACAACATGTGCTCATATTTGGACATGGATCTTGGATACGAGCCTTCCTTTCGTATGTACAAACAGGTTCAGTTGACTACATGAACCAAATTAATTTGCTAAACAATGAGTTGAATACGATTGTGATCTAGGTTTAGGAGGGAACTGAATGTCTCAAATATTATATGAAACATGGGATGATAAGAAAGTATCATCTATTTTAAAGCAATTACCTGATTATTTAGATGTTTTAAAATGGGCGTATAAAGAATATGGTGATCGAATTGTTTATTCTTGTAGTTTTGGTGCAGAAGGTATCGTCTTAATTGATTTAATTAGCAAAGTAAAACAAAATGCCAAAGTCGTCTTTTTAGATACTGGATTACATTTTAATGAAACTTACAAATTAATTGATCAAATCAAATGTCTCTACCCAAATCTGCAAATAGAATTGATAAAACCAAATTTAACTCTTCATGAACAAGCGAAAAAATTTGGTAATGCTCTTTGGGAAACTAATCCTAACCTTTGTTGTAAACTACGAAAAATAGACCCGTTAGAAAAAGTATTACAAGATTATGATGCATGGATATCAGGTCTAAGAAGGGAACAGACCGTTTCTAGGAGAAATACCGAATATATTAATAAAGATAATCGATTTAAAAAAATAAAAATTTGTCCTTTGATCCACTGGACTTGGGACGATGTATTAACTTATCTTCGATTAAATCATTTGCCATACAATCCATTGCATGATCAAGGTTATCCAAGTATAGGATGTGCTACTTGTACACGTCCAGTAAAAGATAATGAAGATTGGCGGGCCGGTAGATGGGCTGGCCAAACGAAAATAGAGTGCGGATTACATTTGGAAAGTGAAAGTATATAAGATTGGAGGTATAATCATGAGTTTAAGTGTACCTCATGGTGGAAAATTAATCCAACAAATCAATTACCATTATAAACCTAATATGGACAATTTAGTTGTACATTTAACATCACAAGAACTAAGTGACTTAGAACTCATTGCTAATGGTGCATACAGTCCTTTAACTGGATTTATGGATGAGAAAGAATATCATTCAGTTGTTGAATCAATGCGTTTGCCGAATAACCTTCCGTGGTCCCTCCCAATTACGCTTGCTGTTGATAAAAAAACTGCCAATAAGATTGAACGTAAGGATACTGTAAATTTAGCTTTTAATAACGAAATTTATGGTGTAATGTCAGTGACTGATATTTTTAAGCCGAATAAAAAGAAAGAAGCCCTTTACGTTTATCAAACAGAAGATTTAAATCATCCGGGGGTAAAAAAACTATTTAACAGAGATGATTTTTATATTGCAGGTCCTGTGACATTGATAAAAAAAATACCCAAGAAAAAATTTATGGAGTTTTACTTAGATCCACATGAAACTAGAGAAATGTTCTCTAAGTTAGGCTGGAATACAGTCGTTGGCTTCCAAACCCGTAATCCAATCCATCGTGCTCATGAATATATACAAAAATCTGCTTTAGAAATAGTAGACGGCTTATTTCTCAATCCTCTTGTTGGTGAAACCAAGCCGGACGATATTCCAAGTGAAATCCGTATGGAAAGTTATTTAGTCTTACTAGAAAAATATTACCCAAAAAACAGAGTTTTATTATCTGTTTTTCCAGCTGCCATGCGTTACGCTGGTCCTCGTGAAGCTATTTTTCATGCACTTGTGAGAAAAAATTATGGCTGTACCCATTTTATAGTTGGCCGAGACCATGCTGGTGTCGGGAATTACTATGGAACTTATGATGCACAAAAAATATTTTCTCACTTTACTAAAGAAGAACTTGGTATCGAACCATTATTTTTTGAGCATAGTTTTTATTGTAGAAAATGTGAGAATATGGCTTCTTCCAAAACTTGTCCCCATCATGAAAACGACCGTATAATGCTCTCAGGTACTAAGGTACGTACAATGTTAAAAGAAGGTGTTAAACCGCCTAAGGAATTTAGTCGTCCAGAAGTCATTCATGTTTTAATGAAAGGACTAAAACAAAAAGTTTAAGGAGTCAACCGATGAAAGCAAAAAATCATATTATTTGGCACGAGCATTCTATAAGTAAAAAAGATCGTCACCTAAAAAATGGTCATAAAAGTTGTGTTTTATGGTTTACAGGTTTATCAGGATCTGGCAAGTCAACTTTAGCCAATGCAATTGATGCTTATTTATTCGAAAAAGGTTTTCAAAGTTATGTTCTTGATGGAGATAATATTCGTCACGGACTTAATAAAGATTTAGGTTTTACTATATCAGATCGGAAAGAAAATATTCGAAGAATTGGTGAAGTAGCAAAATTATTTGTTGATAGCGGAACGATAGTATCAACAGCTTTTATTTCTCCATTTGAAGAAGATCGCATGGAAGTTCGAAAATTGTTTTCCAAAGATGAATTTATAGAAGTTTATGTCTATTGTCCATTTGAAATTTGTGTTAAACGTGACCCAAAAGGTTTATATAAAAAAGCCATCAACGGAGAGATCAAACATTTTACTGGTCTTACTTCTCCTTATGAAGAACCTAAAAATCCTGATATTATAATTGACACAAACTCCCATTCACTTGAAAAATGTGTTCAAATCATCATTAATCATTTAAAATTTAAAAAGATCCTTAATTAGGATCTTA
>CADBNU010000141.1 GCA_902796085.1 Heyndrickxia coagulans | reverse complement strand
GTGGTGGATATCGCCATTTTGTCTGGTGGATTTGTAGGTACAATTGTTGCAGGTATTGTTATGATTATATTAAGAAAGAACGGTTATCGAATGTTTTAAAAAAGGATATATCCAAAAGTGAAAGACGCTTTTGGATATATCCTTTTTATATGATGAAAGAATAAAATATGAAGGAAATTAGAATACCAGTTATGGCACCAGATAATACTTCATTCGGCTTATGACCTAACAATGTTTTTAATTCTTCGTGTTTTTCATGTTTATCAGTCCAATGTTTCATATCCCTAAAGAATATGGTTAACTCTTGGCGTATCTTGTTTAACATAGCTGCATGTTGACCTGCCTGATATCGTACGCCGCTAGCATCATACATTACGATTCCAGCAAACAATGCAGCAATGGCAAATACCGGTGAGTCAAAACCGGTCTCGTATCCGATTGCAGTAGCAAGACTTGTCACTGCAGCTGAATGAGAACTAGGCATGCCGCCTGTAGACGTTAAAAGAGACCAGTTAATTTCTTTTGTAAACAAAAAATGTATGGGTACTTTAATAAATTGTGCAAAAAAAATTGAGAATATCGCTAGAAGTAATGGTGCGTTTTGAAATATTGCCAAACCGTAAAAACCCTTCCTTTCACGTCTTTCCATAAGTATAGCATAACTAATATACAACAATTAACGTTTTGAAGTAAAAAATTTCTTAATTATTTAATTTTTTTGTTAGCGAATTTGTTTAGGATATGAGACAAATAAAAGGAACTTCAAAGCAATTTTGGCTTCATGATACTAGTCCACTTCTTAATAAAAATTGGGTTATACTTAAAGTGAATAGATATATTGAAGCTCGTATACAATGAATTCTATTTGGAGGTTAAAGATGATTATTCAAAAAGAGAGAAAATCCTTTGAACAAATATCGACTGAATTGTTAATTGTGGGAGTTCAAAAAAACTGCGACCATATTAAAGGATGGAAAGAATTCGTATCATTTTACGGAGAACATGTTGAAAAATGGATTCGTACGGGAGATATCGAAACGGGGCGCAAAAAATTAACAAAGATTCCTTATTTGGGAGCTAATGAACATTTACAACGAATATTATTTGTAGGATTAGGTGATACGAAAACATTAACGCGTAATGAATTGCGAGACACATTTGGATTAGTGGGCAAAAAACTTCGGGAGATGAAAGCGAATCGATTTACGATTTGGTTAGAATCTTTTACAGCAGATCCTATTCAAGAAAAAGATATTGCGTTTTTATTTGCTGAAGGGAGTGGCATGGGATTTTATCAAGTTCCCCATTATAAAACAACTTCTAATGAACCGGAAGTTTATTTGGATGAAGTTCAATTCGTTACGAATGCAGATATTGATGAAATTGTTGAAAGCTACAAACTCGGAAAGATTTACGCAGATGCAGTGAATGAAGCAAGAACGTTGGTGAATTTGCCACCGAATATATTGAAAGCAACTGATTTAGCGGAATATGCTGTGAATTTGGCAAACAACTATGGCTTTGAAGTAGAAATATTAAATAAGGAACAACTCGAAGAATTAGGAATGGGAGGCATTTTAGCGGTAAATAGAGGCTCAACGAATGAACCGAGAGTTATTACATTAAAATATAAGGGAACAGAAGAATGGAAAGACGTAATTGGATTAGTTGGAAAAGGAGTAACTTATGATACAGGAGGCTACTCCATCAAATCGAAAACTGGAATGGTAGGCATGAAAGGAGATATGGGGGGAGCTGCATCGGTACTTGGAGCCATGAAAATTATTGGAGAAATGAAGCCAAAAAAGAATGTTGTCGCAGTTATTGGCGCAACTGACAACATGATTTCAGGAGATGCCTTTAAACCTGATGATGTCATCACGACTTACAGTGGAAAAACGGTGGAAATTAAAAATGCCGATGCAGAGGGCCGCCTCGTTTTAGCCGATGCAGTCACTTATGCAAAACAACAAGGAGCCGATTATTTAATTGATGTGGCTACGTTAACAGGCGGGGTCATCACAGCTTTAGGATATGATAAAACGGGCGCATTATCGAATAACGAAGCGTTTTTCGATGCTTTTATTGAAGCAAGTGTGAAAACTGGAGAATTTGTTTGGGGCATGCCGCTTACTGAAAGGGATAAAAAACGCATCCGTGATTCACAAATTGCAGATTTAAATAACTCTCCTGGAAGCGATGGACATATGATTTTTGCAGGTGGATTTGTTGGAGAATTTGTAGAAAATACACCGTGGATTCATTTAGATATTGCCGGGACATCTGATACTACAAAACCCCATGAGTTGGGGCCAAAAGGTGCAACAGGTGTGATGGTTAGAACACTTGCGACATTTATCAAAGATTTTACATTTCATATATGATAAATGTTCACATTAGGCAATTCACATAGCTTTGCCTCTTTTTCTTACATATGTTATCAAAGAAAAGGAGGTTTACTATGACTGGTTATCGCCATAATCAACGTCCTGGATACCATCATCGTGATGGATTTAGTAACTTTGGCTATCCGTTTATTGGTGGATTTTTAGGTGGATTATTAGGAAATGTCTTTTATCCACAGCAATTTTATTATCCACCTAACTATCCATATTATCCTTACTATCCATACTACCCTCCGTTTTACCCGCCATTCCGCCGTTATTAAAAAAGGGGTGCGTTCAATCGCACTCCTTTTTGAGCTCTTTCTGTCGAAGGTCATATCGAGTAGATGAGGCAGATAGATGGTGTGAAAGTGCATGTACCTACCCGGGGAGGTCTGGCGGATATGTGAAGTACTCTTCATAACCTACTTAGTGATAAGTAGCTGAACCGTCAGAAGTCAGCCAAGGTCATCGTATTAGTTGGTTTAGAACTACTAAGAAGGACCGAACAATTAAGAGAGAATAGCCCTTGGCATTCAGTGAGTCATGATGAACACAG
>CADBNU010000140.1 GCA_902796085.1 Heyndrickxia coagulans | reverse complement strand
TAACCAAGAATTCTATCCCTATTATACAAAAAAAGCCTGTAGATTTGGCCACTAGTTAGGGACTTTGTCTACAAGCTGAAACCTCCTATTATAAGGAGGTTTTTTGTGTGAGATACCAAAGATATATTCCTTAAATCATTACCGTCACAAAGGCGTTTCCGTTTCTGTAGCTTGTATATTAAAAATTTGGCGATTTTTATACACAATCAAAACCACAAAAACTGCCATAAGCCACAAAATAAGAACACATAATTCGCACCGAAGATATCAACTATTATTCCACCTAAAAAATTTGATAGAGGAATTAATACAACACTAATTGCTTGTAATAGAGTAGAAACACGTCCTCTATATTCATCGGGAATAATTAGAATTTGCACCGAATTTAAAATTATATTTGGAAGAGTTAAGCCGATCCCTAATAATAACCCATTATGAAGACGAACCAAATAACTTTATTAAATGACATAAGAATAAGCAGAATTGATAATAGTGACCAACCAAATAATACAATTGTAGAATTATTATATTTTTTTATTAGCAATCCAATTATTATAGCACTTATAATACTTCCCAAGATCATTAGTGCGTTAAAACTCCATATGCTGAGGAACTAGTTTTTAATAACCGTTGAAATAAACAACAAAAATCGGACCAACCATGCTAGCTATATTTAATAAACAAGAAATTATTGCGATTTTTTTAGAGAGTATTATTCCATAAAATTCTTCCACCTTCTAATATCTCCTTTTTTATTTTCATTCGTTTGTTTTCTAAATTTTGATCATCTCCGTTGTTTAAATCTTTTTCTTTACTATTTTGAGGAGTTTGCAATAATTTTAACAAACTTATTAATATTGAGCTAAGAAAAAAGGTTATAGAATTGAGTATAAAGCCTCCGATGATACAAACCAATGATATAACAAAGCCGGAAATGGCATTACCTAATATAGATGCGATATTACTTGAATCACTTCTATATCCTAACAATTTGGTAACTCCATCTTTTGGTACAATCAAGGGGATAATTCTAGTTTGAACAGGATACAGTAGATCAAATGAAATTTCTCTTATTGCAACCAAAACAAAAACTGCGAATATCTCAAATTCATTACTTAATATATAGATACAAACAACCATGATTAATAGAATGAGAGTATTAAATCGTAAAATCCAAGAAAACAAAGATTTTGGATTTTTACTCCTGTCTGCAAACACTCCGGCAATTGGCCCAATAAAGAAACCGCTAATATGTGTAAATGATCCGATTATTGCTGTGGCGATTGCGGATGAAGTTATTTCAACACATACCACATGATTAGAATTGAAAAGATACTATTTCCAATTTGTGAAACAAAGTCATTGATTACAAATATAGATATGTTTCTATTTTGTAACATATATTTGTCACTTTTGAAGGGTATTTACATTAAAAAAAAGACAGCGTAAAAAAAGAAGTTAGTAAATGAAACTATGTATATTTGAGTTAATCATGAAGGAGCGTTGAGCATCATGTATATAGCTATAAGAGGACAGACAAATATATCAATTTTCTTAAATGTCTAAAAATTTACATTAATTTTAAAATGGTTGGTATTATAATAGTACTTTAGAACTTGGTATGTCAACAGAAAATAGGACAACTTTTTTGATGTTTTTTCTGTGCAATGAGATAAAAGAAGCTTCGAATTGTAATACAGAAAAAATCGATTCTATATAGGCTCTTTCCCTTTAACGGAGGATATAGTAAATGGCAAGCAGCTTATGTTGCGACACTGTCAAAGATTTTTGAAACACAAAACAATGTAAGACTTCATTACGTATGCTCCGTTATAATGACTTGATAGTTTAAACCACGAAGAACCTTTTTTTATTTGAAATGGAAAAGATTGTATAAAAATCCTTTCAATGGAAACAATGAAGTGAAGATAGATAAAACTCAAAGTGAGGGAAAATCATGAAACGATTTATAGCAATATTTTCAGCTTTAATGATTTTTAGCTCCATTGTTCCATTGCAAGGAATGGCATCTGAGAAAAAATTAAATTTAGCTGAAAATGCGAAATCAGCAATTTTAATTGAAAGAGACACTGGGGCGGTAATTTTTGAAAAAAATAGTGATGAAAAACTTCCGCCTGCAAGCATGACGAAAATTATGACAATGTTGTTAATTATGGAAGCCATTAGTGATGGAAAAATTCAACTCGATGATAAGGTTCGCACAAGCGAATACGCCGCTTCGATGGGTGGGTCTCAAATCTTCCTAGAAGAAGGGGAAGAAATGACGGTTGACGAAATGCTAAAAGCAATTGCTATTGGTTCAGCGAATGATGCATCGGTTGCCATGGCAGAAAAAATCGCTGGTTCTGAGGAAAATTTTGTTGATATGATGAACGCGAAGGCGAAAGAACTTGGATTAAAAAATACAAAATTCCAAAATTCGACAGGCTTACCAGCTGAAGACCATTATAGTAGTGCAAGAGACATGGCTGTTATGGCCAAGGAGTTATTAAAATACGAAGAAATTACCAAATATACAAGTATGTATGAAGACTATTTAAGAGAAGGAACTGATAAAAAATTCTGGCTAGTAAATACAAACCGTCTTGTGAAATTCTACCCAGGTGTTGATGGCTTAAAAACAGGTTATACAAACGAAGCAAAATATTGCTTAACAGCCACAGCAAAAAAAGGCAATATGCGTACAATTGCTGTAGTAATGGGTGCACCAACACCAAAAGATCGAAATAAACAAATAACCCAAATGTTTGATTATGCGTTTAGTCAATATGAAACGAAACCATTTTACTCTAAAAATGAAAAGATTGGCGAGTTTCCTATAAAAAAAGGTGAACGAAGGAAATTAAAAGCGGTAGCAGGTGAAAGTGTGTCATTGCTAGTAAAAAAAGGAGAAAAAGTTGATAACGTAAAGAAACAATTGGTGATCAATAAGGATTTAAAAGCTCCAATTAAAAAAGGAACAGAAATTGGGAAGATTGTTATTTCGAAGGATGGAAAAGTGTTAGCAGAAAACTCGATTATTGCTGCTGAAGATATGAATTCAGCAAGTTGGTGGACATTGTTTAAACGGAGTTTTGGAATGTTTACAAAGATACAATAAAAATTGTTGATTTTAAAAGAAATTTCTCGAAATATATCTAGTTTTGTCATCTTGAAGGAATTTTACTAGACATTGTTGAATTCACTCACTATACATAAAATTAGATTATACCTAAGTTACAAAATTAGGTGTAAAGGGAGGCTATGTATAGTGAGTTTACAAATAAACTTAGAATATAAAGAAAAACAAATTTTAATTGTCCGTTTAAGTGGAGAACTAGACCACCACACTGCTGACGATGTTAGAGAACAAGTCTCTACTGCGATTGAAAAAAATAAAATTCGTTATGTATTAATGAATTTGGAAGATCTGCATTTTATGGATAGTTCTGGCTTAGGAGTCATACTTGGCCGGTACAAACAACTTAAACAAGTTGATGGAGAAATGATTGTTTGTTCCGTATCCCCGGCAGTCGAACGTTTATTTAAAATGTCTGGCCTATTTAAGATAATTCGTTTCGTACAATCTGAAAATGAGGCTTTACAAAGATTGGGGGTAGCCTAAGCCATGAAAAATGAAATGCATTTGAAATTCCGTGCTCTAAGTCAAAATGAATCTTTTGCAAGAGTTACTGTTGCATCGTTTATAGCACAACTTGATCCGACAATGGATGAATTAACGGAAATAAAAACGGTTGTTTCGGAAGCAGTAACAAATGCGATCATACATGGATATGAAAGTGATTCAGACGGCTATGTTTATATTACTGTACGGCTTGATGGTTCAACAGTAGAATTAGAAGTTCGCGATGAAGGGATTGGAATTCAAAACATTGAAAAGGCGAAACAGCCATTATATACGACAAAACCTGAACTTGAACGCTCTGGGATGGGATTTACAATAATGGAAAACTTCATGGATGAAATGATCATCGAATCCCGTCCGAATGAAGGAACAGTCGTAAGATTGAAAAAAAAATTGTCAAATGCAAAAGCAGTGTACAATTAAGGGGTATTGCCAATGGATGTGGAGGTTAAAAAGACCGATCAAACCTATGTCAAAGACCACGAAATAAAAACTTTAATAGCGCGAAGTCAAAAAGGCGACCAATCGGCCCGAGATGAAATTGTAGAGAAAAATATGCGTTTAGTCTGGTCTGTTGTCCAACGATTTTTAAACCGAGGTTATGATCCTGATGATTTATTCCAAATTGGATGTATCGGTCTATTAAAATCTGTTGATAAATTTGACTTATCCTATGATGTAAAATTTTCAACCTACGCTGTTCCTATGATTATTGGAGAAATTCAGCGTTTTATTCGTGATGATGGAACGATTAAAGTAAGTCGATCATTGAAAGAGATTGGAAATCGAGTACGTCGCACAAAGGATGAGCTAACCAAAGAACTAGGTCGCGTACCTACGGTTTATGAATTAAGTGAACATATGGATGTCCCTGTCGAAGAAATATTAATGGCACAGGAAGCTGTACTTGCCCCTACATCTATACATGAAACAGTTTATGAAAATGATGGGGATCCTATTACATTACTTGATCAAATCTCTGATCAGGATAACGAAAAGTGGTTTGAAAAAATCGCTTTAAAAGAAGCGATTGAAAATCTGGATGATAGAGAAAAATTAATTGTATATTTGCGATATTATAAGGACCAAACACAATCTGAAGTTGCAGCGAGGCTTGGGATATCACAGGTTCAAGTTTCTCGATTAGAAAAGAAAATATTAAAAACGATTAAAGATCAAATGGAAACATAGAACCATTTGATCTTTTTTTGTTAATAATTGGATTTTATGATTTTGCTTATTCCAACTCATACTAGTTTTAGAAAGTATTATATGTTCAGGAAGTGATTTTTGTGGTTACCACTATTTATATTCGCCTTCATCACCGGGTACAAGTGAAGCGATACAAACCAATACTCTTAAAAGATATTGCAATAATCAGTGCGCCGGAAAAACATAAGAAAATTTTAGAACCAATCGAAATCCATAAAGTATCGAAAAAGGATCAAAATATTGTAGTGTTAGATGGAATTAAAATCATTCAAAGGATTACAGAAAACATAGGGAATTGTGATATTCAGTTAGTTGGACCACAACAAACGATTATCGAAATCGTTACTCAAAAAGTAAAAATGTCAAAACCTTTATTTTTGTTAGCGTGGCTTTTACTATTTATCGGATCGGCCTTTACGATTATGAACTTTCATGAAGACACCAGTATGCAAGCTGTCCATCAAAAACTTTTTTATTTAATGACCGGAATAAAGGATTCAAAACCACTTTCTATCCAAATTCCTTATTCAATCGGTTTGGGTTTAGGCATGATTTTATTCTTTAACCATGTATTTAAAAAACGGATCAATGAAGAACCGAGTCCATTGGAAGTTGAAATGTTTAATTACCAGCAAAACATAGATCACTATATGATTATCAATGAAAGTGAGGAAAGTGTAAAACGAATCGATGAGTCTTAAAGTTATTTTTGTTTTACTTGTCGGTCTTGCTGGTGGTTTCGCTGTCGGTGCTGGATTCGTTGCTTTTATTGCTGTATTAGGTATTATACCTAGACTCATGCAATTAACAAAATCGATGAGCATGTTGCTTTATTATGAATGGGCAACAGTGCTTGGTGTTATAACTGGTTCTTGGATTGGTTTACAAGAAATTCAGTTTTCATTTCACTGGATTTTTATGGTTTTTTTAGGATTATTTCAAGGGGTATTTGTCGGTATGTTAGCTGCGGCATTATATGAAGCATTAGATGTGTTGCCGTTAATTTTCAAACGAGTCAAACTCCAGGACCGTTTACTTTATTTACTCATGGCGATTGTTCTAGGGAAGGTCTTTGGTTCTTTATTTCATTGGCTTTTTTATGTGAATTTATAAATTTTTGCTACTAAAAGGATGTGATAAACATTGACAGAAGCAACAATAAATAAGCAACCAATTACAGGCAATCTAGAAGAAATTGAAGCGTATATGAAAAATAGAGTTGGATTAGGGACTAGTTTTGATTTAGGAGTACGAAAAATCAAAGTCTTTAATCGAAGTATCCATCTTTATTACGTTAACGGATTGGTTGATACGCTCTATGTTTTACGTACTCTACAAGAAGTTGTTCATCTAAATGATCGACATGATAGTAAATTCGCTAAAGATTTGTTCTTATTAGTTAAAAATTATATTAACAATCAATCTGTTGAAATTGTTTCAACGTTAGATGAAGCAGTTGATCAAGTTTTATCTGGTTTAATAATTATTTTTGTAGAAGATGAAAATAAAGCTTTTGTAGTTGATACAAGAAGTTATCCTGGCAGATCACCAGAAGAACCAGATACAGAGAGAGTCATTCGCGGATCAAGGGATGGGTTTGTTGAAAATATTATATTCAATACCGCTCTTATTCGAAGAAGAATACGTGATGAGCGGCTACGTTTTGAAATGTTTAAAGTAGGGGAACGTTCAAAAACAGATGTTTCCCTCGTTTATTTAAAAGACGTTGCAAATCCAAAATTAATTAAAACGATTCGGAAAGAGATTGAAGGGATTGATGTTGATGGTTTAACAATGGCTGATAAAGCCATTGAAGAATATATTTTGAAGCAAGGATACAATCCCTATCCACAAGTAAGATATACAGAAAGGGCCGATGTAGCGGCGACTCATATATTAGAAGGTCATGTTTTAATCATTGTCGATACTTCTCCAAGTGTTATTATTACTCCGACAACTTTTTTTCATCATGTTCAACATGCGGAAGAATATCGACAATCAGCGGCTGTCGGAACATTTGTAAGATGGATTCGTTTTATCGGTATACTTGCTTCTATCTTTTTATTACCACTTTGGTTACTTTTCGTTTTGGAACCTGAATTATTACCAAAACAATTAGATTTTATCGGCCCGAAAGAAACATCAAATATACCGGTTGTTATACAAATATTTATTTGCGATATCGGAATAGAGTTTCTACGTATGGCAGCCATTCATACCCCTACTCCGTTATCCACTGCAATGGGTTTAATTGCTGCCGTATTAATTGGTGAAATAGCAGTAGAAGTTGGTTTATTAATACCCGAAGTTATTTTATATGTGGCTTTTTCCGCCATTGGTACTTTTGCTACTCCGAGTTATGAGTTAAGTGTTGCAAATAAAATCTCCCATTTATTTCTATTGATCCTTGTATCTCTTTTCAAAGTGCCTGGATTTGTTATCGGTACCACAATCATATTAATCTTTTTGACGAGTATGCGTTCGTTAAACACACCATACTTTTGGCCGTTTATTCCATTTCAACCGCGGGAGTTTATGCAAATTTTAGTTCGTAGATCTACACCAGGAACGATTGTCCGTCCAGCTATTGTTCAGCCTAGAAATAGGAAAAAACAAGAAACATCGTAAAGTTAGAAAATTGTTATGTTCCATGTAGAATCTCTTAAAAAACAACACGTATGTCAAAATAAGACATTGCAAGGATAGCTTTAATATGTTAAAGTTTTTCATATTAGTAATTAAATATTCGGAATCGTTTATTTGATGAATTGTGTTAAAAGTTGGGAGTGAGAAAATGATTCTGCATGGGACGATGAAAGTGAATGAACAAGGTCATTTAGAAATTGGAGGTTGTGACACCGTTCAATTGGCAACTGATTTTGGAACTCCTCTTATAGTTTATGATGTAAGATTAATTCGACAAAGAGCAAGGAGTTTTATAGATACATTTAAAAAAGCAGGAGTAAAAGCGCAAGTAGCCTATGCTAGTAAAGCATTTTCATCTATTGCTATGCTTCAATTAGCAAATGAAGAGGGCTTGTCTTTAGATGTTGTATCCGGTGGCGAATTATATACTGCTATTAAAGCTAACTATCCGGTTGAGAAAATTCATTTTCACGGGAATAACAAAAGTATTGAAGAAATGGAAATGGCACTAGATCATAATGTCGGCTGTTTTGTTGTAGATAACTTCTATGAACTCAATATATTGCATGATTTAGCAACCCAAAAGAGAAAAAAAGTAAATATTTTACTTCGTGTTACTCCGGGTATAGAAGCCCATACTCATGATTATATTTTAACAGGTCAAGAAGATTCGAAATTTGGATTTGATTTAACAAGTGGTCAAGCTGATCAGGCTCTAAAATTGGCGAATTCTCTTTCAAATTATAATGTATTAGGACTTCATTGTCATATAGGCTCACAAATTTTTGAAACAACAGGATTTAAGCTTGCGATTCAAAAAATATTTACACATATTAAAAAATGGAAAACACAACTATCGTACGAACCATCGGTTGTTAATGTCGGTGGGGGCTTCGGTATTCGCTATACTGAATCAGATAAACCACTTCAACCAGAAGAGTATGTTAATGCCATTATTCATGAAGTAAAAACTCATGTAAATGAAAATAATCTGACAATGCCAGAAATATGGATAGAACCGGGAAGATCGCTTGTTGGGGATGCAGGAACAACTATTTATCGAATTGGTTCTTCGAAAGAAATACCAGGTATTCGTAAATATGTAGCTGTAGATGGCGGAATGAGTGATAATATTCGTCCTGCACTTTATCAAGCAAAATATGATGCGATTGTTGCAAATAAAGCCAATGATAAAAAAGAAGATCTTGTATCCATTGCTGGAAAAGCTTGTGAATCAGGTGATATGTTAATTTGGGATTTACCAATTACAAAAACAGAACCCGGAGATATATTAGCAGTTTTTTGTACTGGTGCCTATGGATATTCTATGGCAAGCAATTATAATCGTTTACCACGTCCAGCAGTCGTATTTGTTGAAAAAGGTAAAGCGAAACTTGTTATTCGTAGGGAAACTTACGAAGATTTAATAAAATTGGATTTCCCCTTATTTGAGGTAATAAAACAAGATTAATCATAAGCAAAATAAATAAATAGATAAAAACTAGGTTTTATTGTAAAATAATAATGGCAATATTGTATGGATTAGTTTTATATAATGAGGGATCAATATGTTAATTCGCTATAAAAAATCTTTTGAAAAAATTGCGATGGGCTTATTATCTTTTATGCCAAATGAAAAAGATTTAAAAAAATTACAACAAACAATTAAAGAATATGAAACCAATGATCAATGGCACTTGTTTTTATGGAAAGAAAATGACGATATTATCGGTTTAATTGGCGGACGTGAAGTTAATGATGAAGTTTTTGAAGTTTTACACATTTCTGTAAACCCTTCGCATCGAGAACAAGGTGTCGGAAAAGGTATGGTAAAAGCATTAAAAGATATGTTTCCAAATGCTCAATTTTCTCCTAGCGAAAATGTGGCAACTTTTTTTAATCGATGTGACTAGTTAAATTCAAATTCTTGTTTATATTCATGTACTTGATACCCTTATCTATATGTTACGGGTCTGACCTTATGTTAGGGACGACCTCTTTTTTATGGAAAAAATAAGAAAATGTATAGTCTATTTGATTAAAGATCGTTTTCCATTATACTAAAGGAAGGATTTTAATAATATTGGTGATTAACAAATGTTCATGAACATTAAAACAGTAGGATTTGAAGGTCCATTAGACTTACTATTACATTTAATAAAAACGTTAGAAATAGATATTTATGATATTCCAATGCATGAGATAACCGATCAGTATTTATTGTATATTCATACAATGCAGGAATTGGAATTGGATGTCGCAAGCGAATATTTAGTAATGGCAGCTGAACTATTAGCAATTAAAAGTAAAATGTTGTTGCCAAGACATGAACCAGAAGACGATCAAATGGAATATGAAGAGGCGTATGAAGAAGACCCGCGTGAAGAATTAGTTGCACGATTAATCGAATATCGTAAATATAAAGAAGCTTCCCTCGAATTGAAAGAAAAAGAGAAGGAACGTTCACTATTTTTTACAAAACCGCCTAGCGATTTATCAGAGTATTCTTCTAATGTTTCAATTGTTGAAAGTGAAAACAAAGCAACGATCTATGATATGCTAGGTGCTTTTCATAAACTTTTGCGACGTAAACGACTCCAAAAGCCATTGCAAACGAGGATTGCTCGAGACGAAATTTCGATAGAGCAACGCATAGAAGAGGTTTATGAAGAACTTGTAAGTAATAATAGTTGGGTGGACTTTTTTAAACTATTCCCATATCCTGATAAAAACCATATTGTCACGACGTTTTTAGCTGTTTTAGAGCTATTAAAACGAGATCAAATTAAAGTACAACAAGAAGAAAACTTTGGTGACCTGTTCATTGCGGCAAACAGGTAAGTTTAAAGAAGGTGGACTGAATTGGAACTTGTAAATTGGAAAGGTATATTGGAAAGCTTATTATTTGCTGCAGGAGATGAGGGACTGACCTTAAAACAAATTACTTCTGTTATGGAAATACCAGAATTTAAAGCTATTGAAATATTACACGAATTAAAAGAAGAATATGAACATGATAACAACCGTGGATTAACGATTATAGAAGTAGCTGGCACATATCAGTTGGCAACGAAAAAAGAAAACGCGGTTTATTTAAAAAGATTGGTAGAATCGCCTAATCACGCTACATTAAGTCAAGCTGCTCTTGAAACTTTAACAATAATAGCTTATAGACAACCAATCACTCGAATCGAGATTGAAGAAATCCGAGGGGTAAAAACGGAAAGACCAATACATACACTCGTTGCCAAAGGACTCATTCAAGAAGTAGGGAGAGCTGATGGACCGGGAAGAGCAATATTATATGGAACTACAAAAGAATTTCTAGATTATTTTGGGTTAAAGGATTTAAATGAGTTACCAGAGTTACCAGAGGCAGATGAAAATGACTTGGTCGAAGAAGCTGATCTTTTCTTTGATCGACTAACTGATAATCATTTTGATTCGAAAAAAGAATTAAATCACGAACAAGATTCACTGGATTAATTCCAGTGATTTTTTTATCAACTAATTTTGTATTTTTATCATAACTTTCTTTTTTACACCATAAACTTGTACAAATGACAGAAGGAGCAGGTGGACAAGTATGCGATTTGGTTACAAAAAAATATTGGCAATCATCATATTAACGCTTTTTTGTACATGGATAATACCGCCAAACAACATCGCATTCGCTCACCAAATAAGCGTTAATTCATATAGTGCTATTATAATCGATCAAAAAACCGGCCGAGTTTTTTATGAAAAAAATGCCCACGAACCTAGAAGAATTGCAAGTATAACGAAAATCATGACCGCAATACTCGCGATTGAATCAGGAAAAATGGATGAAACAGTAACTGTAAGTAACAATGCAACACGAGTCGAAGGCTCCTCTGTTTATTTAAAGCCGGGTGAAAAGATTAAATTGAGAGATCTCGTCTATGGACTTATGCTCCGTTCAGGTAATGATGCAGCTTATGCAATTGCTGAATATGTTGGTGGAAGTGTGGAGGGCTTTGTGTTTTTAATGAATGAGAAAGCGAAGCAACTTGGTATGAAAAACACCCATTTTGCGAATCCCCATGGCCTTGATGATCATGAAGACCATTTTTCTTCTGCCTATGACATGGCGATCCTCACAAAATATGCAATGGAAAATGAGCAATTTCGAGAAATTTCAAGTACAAAGGTATATAGAACGCCTGATCCTAAAGGGAATTGGGATCGAATTTGGCGCAACAAGAATAAGCTCGTTACGGGTTTATATAAATATTCCACTGGTGGAAAAACAGGATATACAAAAAGAGCAAAACGAACCCTCGTATCTACGGCATCAAAAGATGGAATGGATTTAATAGCTGTAACATTAAATACACCGTCTTCAACGGATTGGGATGAACATATTCGAATGTTTGAATACGTTTTTGATCATTATCAATATGAATCGATTATAAAAAATGGAAAAATAAAAAAAATAGAAGACAAAGTGTATAAAAATCATGCCTATTTAGATCGTGATTTTATTTATCCAATAAAAAGGAATGAAAAAGAACAATTTGAAATTAACTATCGTTTAATCAAACCTAAAAAAGAATGGCGGAAAAAAGAAGATGAAATACCGGAAATCATAGGTAAGACCGAAATTTATTTTAAAGATCAATTAATCCACACAATGCCGATTTATTATAAACATGGAAAAAAGAAACATAATTCCTTTTTTGACTATTTTTCTATCATATTTGGATCGGTAATAGGGGTTCATTCAAATGATTAATATTATTTGGGTAGCAATGTCCGTTATTGGAATTGTATTTGCGATGTTTAACGGCACTATGGAAGAGGTGAATAAAGCCGTTTTTCAAGGGGCACAAGAAGCAGTCACCTTATGTATTGGTTTTATTAGTGTTCTAGTCTTTTGGTTAGGATTAATGAGAATTGCTCAAACATCAGGTCTATTGGACAAGCTTGCATACCTATTTAAACCGTTAGTGAAAAAAATTTTTCCAGATATTCCATCTGATCATCCTGCCCTTGGATATATTTTATCAAATATGATGGCAAATATGTTTGGATTAGGTAATGCAGCTACACCACTTGGCATTAAGGCAATGGAGCAATTAAAAATGTTAAATGGTGGTAAAAATGAGGCAAGCCGTTCTATGGTTACATTTCTAGTTATTAATACATCAAGCATTACGATCATTCCGACAACCGTTTTGGCGATCAGAATGAACTATGATTCCGTATCACCGGCCGAGATTGTGTTACCAACTATTATAGCATCATTGTTTGCGACCATTTGTGCCATATTAATAGATCGCTATATTTATAATCGAAAAAATAGAAACAGGGTGAGATAATGCAAATCATTTCCACCGTTTCGTTATGGCTAATTCCAATCATTATAGCAATTATTTTAATACATGGAACATGGAAAAAAGTACCAACGTATGAAACCTTTGTTGAAGGAGGAAAAGAGGGAATAAAAATTGCTATATCAATTATTCCTTTTCTTGTCGGAATGTTAGTAGCCATTTCCATCTTTCGTGCATCAGGAGCATTGGAGTTTTTTGTTGGGCTACTTAGACCGGTACTTGAACTTTTTGGTATCCCTGCCGAAATTGTCCCTTTAGCAATTTTACGACCGATTTCAGGCAATGCGGCATTAGGAGTGACAAGTGACTTAATAGCAACATATGGTCCGGACTCATTTATCGGTCGACTTGCTTCAGTTATGCAAGGGAGCACCGATACAACATTTTATATTTTAACAGTATATTTTGGTGCTGTTGGAATAAAAAAGATGGGAGATGCATTAAAGATCGGCTTAATTGCTGATTTTATTGGAATTACTGCAAGTATAATAATCGTAACACTAATATTTGGTACTACATAAAAAAGGGAAATGTTTAAACAAGCGAAAGCGGTTATTCGCTTGTTTTTATTTTTGCATAAAATTTTTATGCAATTTTTTTGTATTGAACAATAGATTGTGGCATAATTCAGCTAGAGTATGGTATTGTAAATTTTTACACCAAAATATTTTTTTATAAATATATTTTATTTATATTTTGAACAACATGAAAGTGTACAGCAAAAAAAGGAGTGTTATCTCTTGGAACGATTACAAAAAGTTATTGCTCATGCTGGAATAGCTTCGAGGAGAAAAGCTGAAGAATTAATTTTGCAAGGAAAAGTAACGGTTAATGGAGAAGTTGTCAAACAATTGGGAACAAAAGTTGGACCAAATGATGTAGTGGAAGTCAATGGAATTAAGGTTGAAAAAGAAG
>CADBNU010000139.1 GCA_902796085.1 Heyndrickxia coagulans | reverse complement strand
TTTTACTGTATTCATATAGTTGTATATCCAATTTATTGTTTTCTTTAATCAATTGAATTAAACTTGGATCAAGGTCTGTTACAGCTGGTCTTCTTTTTGTGATATTTATTTTTTTATATTCAGTGTCTATCCACCCAAACTCTTTTTGTAATAAGTACAATGTTTCATTAAATCGTTCGGTAACACCAACAATGGAAAATGTTTGTAAATGTTTCATCGCTTTCTGGATACTTGGATTTTTACCAATGTCTCCAGAAATCATCTTTGTTTGTAAATTATGTGCCTGCGGTTCTGATAATACAAATTGTTCGAGAGTCATTCTTTTTATTCTTTCAAATCCTGGTGTGTTTCTAAGATAATAATAAGAAGAAATTACACGGTCAATCGGATCTCTTAACATAGTAAAATATGTTGCCCTTTTGTTAAATAAATGGTGGATTCCATAAAAATAGTGACCAGCAATCGCTTGAATCTGTTTTTTTTCTTCTTCTGTTAAATCTTCAAGTTTCATCCTTTTATTTTGATAATTATCATGATCAAATAATTTATCTCTCATAAATTGTTTGCGAAATATAGAGTTTAATGTTGTTCCACCCGTTTTAGGAATATGCAAAAAGATAAGTAATGAATTTTTGTCCATTTTTTCCCTCCGAAGATAAGGTGATATTCTGTAATACAATATGCTTAATAAGAATCGTTTGTTTGGACAATGATCGAATTTGGACGCAAATCACTTTCCTATTTTGTTAGGGAAAAAGTATTTTTAGATGACTAGACATTCAAACATCTAGTTGATATTGGTCATTATCAAAGTTATACTAAATTTGAACAAATATGGAATACTAGATTAAATAGCTATTTAACGAGAGGAATGTGATTGGAAATGCTTAAAAAGCTTTTTAAAAAGACAAAGGGAGAAGAAAAAATTGTTGCGGCTTTGAATGGTAAAGTAGTAAAGCTGGAGGATGTTCCTGATCCTGTATTTAACCAAAAGATGATGGGAGAAGGAATTGCGATTGAACCTGTTCAGGGTGAAGTAGTATCCCCAGTAAATGGAAAAGTAGTGCAAATTCCAGCTTCAAAACATGCGATAGGTTTGGAGTCGGAGCAAGGTGCAGAAATATTGATACATGTGGGATTGGAAACGGTAGCGCTAGAAGGAAAAGGATTTACTCCTCATGTTCGTGTAGGGGATAAGGTCTCTGTTGGACAATCGCTTTTATCCTTTGATTTAGATTTTATTCGTGAAAATGCAAGTAGTACAGTGACCCCAATGGTAATTACGAATACCAATACCTTAAATAAACAAATGAGAGTTGCAGAAGTATCCGATGCTAAAGCAGGTGAAACGGTATTAATCACAATTAAATAGTAGGATCTGGATAGACGAATGTAAATTAGGAAATGTTCTAGAACAATTTAATCAAATTTCATCTATAATAAATAGACTAGAAACAGAAGAATCGGAAAAAATAACACTAGCAGTGTCAAAAATCAGTAAGGTCTTGAAGAATAATGGTATTGTTCACTAGACTTTAAGCATTCCCATATCATAATCCAATTTTACTATGAATACCACTACTATTAGGCGGGAAATGTAGATTGCGCGAATGAGCATAATCTTGCATTAATAAAAAGAATATCGAAATAGAATAGGGTTTCAACTGTATAGATGTATAGACAACTATATGATGGTATGTTATAATTTGGATGATATTTGAAGGGTCTTTCTTCCTATTATTAAGGAATGAAAGCGGATTATTGTTCATATTGGATAGTAAAGGAGGTTATTTATATGATGAAGTATTTGCAAAACCTTGGTAAGTCGTTAATGCTTCCTGTTGCGGTTTTGCCTGCAGCTGCATTATTGACCGGTGCTGGATATGCACTTGACCATGAAGGATGGGGTTCAGGTAATATAGTATCTGCATTTTTGATTAGTGCAGGTAACTCAATATTAAATTTTATTCCGATTCTCTTTGCAGTTGGGGTTGCAATAGGAATGTCAAAGTCAAAGGATGGTCCTGCAGCCCTTAGTGGTTTGGTTGGTTATTTAGTAGTAACTACCGTTTTAGCACCCGAAAACGTGGCAAATCTTCTACATACTAATCCTGAAAGTGTAGATGTGGCATTCGGCCAAATCGGAAACGTTTTTGTTGGTATTATTTCTGGTTTAGTTGCAGCTACTTTATACAACCGATACAGTGAAGTAAGATTGCCAGATGCATTAGCTTTCTTTAGTGGAAAACGATTAGTACCGATTCTTACTGCCGCAGCAATGTTGGCTGTTTCTGTTATTCTGTTGTTTGTATGGCCTTATGTTTATAATGCATTAGTTTCATTTGGAGAAGGGATTAGTAAATTAGGTGCAATTGGTGCTGGTTTATATGGATTCTTTAACCGGTTATTAATTCCTACAGGACTACACCATGCATTAAACAATGTATTCTGGTTTGACTTAGCTGGTATTAACGATATCGGTAACTTCTGGGCAAGTGAAGGTGAAAAAGGTATTACTGGTAGATATCAAGCAGGTTTCTTCCCAATTATGATGTTCGGACTTCCAGCTGCAGCCCTTGCCATGTATCATACAGCAAAAACCAAAAGGAAAAAGCAGGCTGCTTCTCTATTAATGGCTGGAGCACTTGCAGCATTTTTAACTGGTGTTACAGAGCCACTTGAATTCTCATTCATGTTCTTAGCACCTGTACTTTATGTGGTTCACGCAGCACTAACAGGACTATCATTGTTCATTGCCGCGTCATTTCAATGGACAGCAGGATTTAGCTTTAGTGCTGGATTAATTGACTATATACTTAGTTTACAAATACCAATTGCGAATATGCCATTCATGTTATTAGTACAAGGTTTAATTTTTGCAGTGATTTATTACTTCTTATTCCGTTTCTTAATCGTCAAGTTCAATTTCAAAACCCCAGGACGTGAAGATGATGATGTTATAGAAACAAACCAAGCAACAGCATCTACTGGTAAAGACCGTTTTGCGGTAATGGCTCAAACAATTTATGAAGGGCTGGGCGGAGATGAAAACGTCCTATCTGTTGATAACTGTGCTACACGTTTAAGACTTGAAGTAAAAGATGTAGATGCAGTCGATCAAGGTAAAATAAAATCAACTGGTGTACCAGGAATTAATGTTGTTGGAAAGCATAATATCCAAGTAATCGTTGGAACACAGGTACAGGCAGTTGCCGATGAAATCAATAAAATAAGAAATAACAAATAGAATACCCTAGGGGGCTGGTGATTAAATATGAATCACTGGCTTTCTTTTTATAGTAATATTTTTAAGCTCTGTGTAAGTAAAAATCAATGGAGG
Organism: Heyndrickxia coagulans; assembly: GCA_902796085.1. Lineage (GTDB taxonomy): Bacteria > Bacillota > Bacilli > Bacillales > Caldibacillaceae > Pallidibacillus > Pallidibacillus thermolactis. The sequence continues at coordinate 1,419 of CADBNU010000139.1, read as the reverse complement.
ATTTATTTAAATGAAACGTATATTAAACTGTACTGCATCAGACTTTGCAAAAATGAATAAACAGGATTTACTCCAGTCGATTAGGGCAGCAGAAGGAAGAACGTTGGTTGCCGAAGTGATGTGCCATACTACCCCGTTATATCCAGGGCTGACCAATGCTGAATATGCATCAGCATTTGGGGCCGACCTGATATTACTGAATGTTTTTGATGTAAATGAGCCGAAAATAGAAGGATTGGAAAATGTTAAAGCAGCAGATACGATTATACAATTGAAAAAACTAGTTGGAAGACCGGTTGGAATTAATTTAGAACCTGTTGATCCAGAAGCGGAAGCGATGGAAACATTGAGTGAGCTACCGGAGGGAAGAAAAGCAACAGCGGCATCGCTAAAAAAGGCTGTTGAATTAGGGGTGGATTTTGTTTGTTTGACGGGAAATCCTAAAACTGGTGTAACCAATAAAGCGATTTTAGAAAGCACAAAGTTGGCGAATGAATTAGGTTTATTAATAATCGCTGGCAAAATGCATGGAGCAGGGGCTAATGAATCGCTGGTTAATGAAGAAACAGTTAAAGCATTTGTTGCTGCAGGGGCAGATATTGTATTAGTGCCAGGGGTTGGGACGGTACCTGGAACGACGTTAGCGAAGACGGAAAAATTAGTTGAAGCTATTCATGAAAGTGGAGCACTTGTTTTAAGTACGATTGGAACAAGTCAAGAGGGTGCTGATAAAGAAACAATTCAACAGATTGCTTTGTATAACAAAATGGCAGGAGCAGACATTCATCATATTGGAGATGCTGGAATGAACGGTATAGCTGTACCAGAGCGCATTATGGATTACTCGATTACCATCCGGGGTAAAAGACATACATATTTTCGGATGGCCAGCTCAATCCTTCGATAAAGTTTAGGCACCTTTCGTTTTGGAGTTAAAAAACTTCAAAAGGTGCCTATTCATTAATCACGTTTCATTTGGATAATAAACTTGTATTTGTCAGAACGATATGCAGATTTAACATATTCAATCGGTGTTTCTTGTTCATCATGTAGAAAACTGATTCGACGCATGACGAGAACAGGTTTCCCTTTTTTGATGTTTAAATAATCAATCTCATCCCCTCTTGCAAGAGAGGCCTCAATAGTTTGTGTACCATAAGCAATTTTTAAGTTGAGTTTTTTTTCAATGTAATCATAAAAAGAGGTAGTGATATCTCGCGCTTCGATTTGACCAACTATTGCCTTCGGTGTGTATATTGTTTCTAATGCGACGGGTTCATCATTCGCCAGTCGAATTCGTTTTATTTTATATATTTCACTTTCTAAATCGATCTTTAGTTTAGAAGAAAGCGAAGGATCGCCAGTAATTGTTTTAAAACTGATTAATTTATTTGAAGGAGTAAGTCCTCGCTTTTTCAT
>CADBNU010000138.1 GCA_902796085.1 Heyndrickxia coagulans | reverse complement strand
TGCGGGTGTAGTTTAGTGGTAAAACCACAGCCTTCCAAGCTGTTGTCGTGAGTTCGATTCTCATCACCCGCTCCATACATACTAGCCAACGCAGTATTTCGTTTCTAGGAGAACGAAGTATTGCGTTTTTCTATGTATGTTAAAATTCATTTATTGAAGATCTTTATGGCATCATTAGATGGAACTGATCGGTAATATAAGTGTGCACACAAAAATAAAACAAATTAGACTTCTCACATTTACGTATGTAGTTTTTGATCTTGGATATATTTTAATAAAGGAAGAACAGGGATAAGAGGAGGGCAGTCATTGTGAATTTTGACCAATTAAAACAAGCAATCATTGAATATAGTAAGGAAATTGGTATCGATAAAATCGGATTTACGACTGCTGATCCGTTTACAACATTAAAAATGCGTTTAATCAAACAACAAGAATTGAACTATCAATCTGGTTTTGAAGAGTCTGACATTGAAAAAAGAACAAATCCTGCTCTCCTTCTTGATGGTGCTGCTTCAATTATTTCGATCGCGGTTGCCTACCCAACTCGGATGAAAGAAAACCGTAAAGGGAAAAAAGGAGCTCGTCGTGGCTTATTTGCAAGAGCTTCTTGGGGTGAAGATTACCATACAGTTTTAAGAGAACGACTACAAAAACTTGAAGAATTTATAAAATCAAAATATCCAGAAGCTCGGCTAAAGTCAATGGTTGATACGGGTGAACTTTCCGATCGAGCCGTTGCTGAACGAGCGGGGATTGGTTGGAGCGGCAAAAACTGTGCCATCATTACTCCAGAATTTGGTTCCTTTGTTTATCTTGGGGAAATGATTACAAATATTCCTTTTGAACCAGATCAACCGATTGAAGACTTATGTGGTGACTGTAACAAATGTTTGAAAGCTTGCCCAACTGGGGCACTGGTTCAAGGAGGACAAATAAATGCAAAAATATGCATTTCTTATTTAACACAAACCAAGGATTTTTTACCAGAACAGTATCGTTCCATTATCGGAAATCGTTTGTACGGTTGTGATACATGTCAAATCGTATGTCCATATAATAAAGGAGTAGATTTTCATTTCCATGAAGAATTAGAACCGGAACCTGAGATTGCTAAGCCTTTATTAACACCATTACTATCGATTAGTAATCGTGAGTTTAAAGAAAAATTTGGTAGAACAGCCGGTGCATGGCGTGGGAAAAAACCAATCCAGCGCAATGCCATTATCGCACTTGGTCATTTTAAAGAAGAATCAGCAATTGATGATTTACAAAAGGTATTAAAGGACGATCCGCGCCCGGTTATTCGTGGAACAGCCGCTTGGGCTCTTGGGAAAATAGGTACTGAAAAGGCAAGGCAAGTTTTACGTAGTGCGCGTAAAAAAGAAAAAGATAAAGATGTATTAAATGAAATTGAACATGCTTTAGCTGATTAAGCAATTCAAATTTGGCCATGTTCACACCCCTTTTTTCTTAACATACAAATAATAAAAAGGGGTGTTGTGCTATATGGATCGTCAAATTAAAGAAATTTTAGAAAGTAAAGTACAACAATGTGTTCGAAACGATGTTGAGCTTTCTGAAAAAATGAAAAGAAAAAAAGCGAGTTTATTGAGTCGGGATGCTGAAATCATTAAAGCAAAAGCGACTGGTAAAATTATTGAGCAGGTGGAGAGAGAAGATTACTCTGATATATATTATCAAGCACACTTTCAATATTTAATTAAACAACATAAACGTTTCTATATCGAAGAAGAAGTTGAAAAAAGAAAAGCCTCATTTTATAAAAATTCACTTATTTCAGATGATGAAGTGACTGACAACCTTCACTCTCAATCGCCTGATCTAGAACTTGTCACCGATGAATCGAGGGATATGGAAACAAGGACACCTTATCGTTATGATCGAAGAAAAGCCGTTCAATATGCTGAACGTTGGTGGAATGATTACAATCCTGCTTACAAGAAATTTACCGATGATTGTACAAATTATATTTCTCAATGTTTGCATGCTGGGGGAGCACCAATGCGAGGTTTTCCGAACAGAAACAGTGGATGGTGGTATAATAATAATAATTGGAGTTATAGTTGGTCTGTTGCACATGCATTAAATTTGTATTTAGGAACATCTAAAACAGGATTAAGAGCAAAAGAAGTAGAAGATCCTCGCGAGTTACAACTAGGTGATGTTATTTGTTATGACTTTGAAGGTGATGGCAGGTTCAATCATAATACGATTGTGACTGGCAAAGATGCATACGGTTATCCGTTAGTCAACGCCCATACGTACAATAGTCGGATGCGATACTGGGCATATGAGGATTCCTCTGCCTATACCCCAAATATTCAATATAAATTTTATACAATTATTGATGACTATTAAAATATAGAGGTGATAACATCGTGGCAATTCATGTTGTTTTATATCAACCAGAAATTCCAGCTAATACCGGTAATATTGCAAGAACATGTGCGGCGACCGATGCGCACCTACACTTAATTCGTCCTCTAGGTTTTTCGACTGATGATAAATATTTAAAACGTGCAGGTCTTGATTATTGGCCTTTTGTAAAGATTACTTATTATGACTCTGTTGATGAGTTTTTTGAGAAAAATGAAGGAGAAATGTATTATATCGAAACATTTGGTGAAAAGGCATATTCCGACTTTGATTATAGTGATATAAATAAAGATTATTACTTTTGGTTTGGTAGAGAATCTTCCGGTCTTCCACAAGATTTATTAGAAGCAAATAAGGATCGTTGTCTCCGTATTCCGATGACTACTAATGTTCGGTCTTTAAATTTATCGAATACGGCTGCAATTTTAGTTTATGAAGCAATGCGACAACAAAACTTTGCCAATTTAAAAGTTGGTTATTCGGATAAATAAGGATGCTATGAACTGCAATGAATCTGCAGTTCTTTTTTTATGCACTTTGTTTACCGTTAAACGTAACAATCATATGTTAAATTTGGTGAGAATGCAGCAGAAATGTTTATAAAATAGCTAAAGTTTTTCTCCTTGCATTTTAAATTAACCTTTGTTTAACTAAAATTATACTGAAATAGCGAGGAGGGGAGGACATGAATCCGGTCATTGAAACAATTTTAGCGCACCGTTCGGTTAGATCATTTGAAGACCGTGAATTATCTAAAGAACAAATTGAAACAATTGTTCGTTGTGCTCAAGCTGGATCAACATCAAGTTATGTACAAGCTTATTCTATCATTGGCGTGACGGATGATGAAAAAAAGAAACAGTTGGCAGAAATTGCAGGAAATCAAATGTATGTAGCTGATTGTGGACATTTATTTGTGTTTTGTGCGGACCTACATCGTCATGAAGTGATTGGTCAAATGGAACAAGCTGATGTTTTGCCTTCTGTAGAAAGCACAGAAAAATTTATGGTTGGTGTGATTGACGCAACCATTGCTGCACAAAATGCAGCTTTAGCAGCGGAATCTATGGGGCTTGGTATATGTTATATCGGTGGTCTACGAAACAACCTACCTGCAGTATGTGAGATTTTACATATTCCTGAACGAGTTGTACCTTTATTCGGCATGGTTGTAGGTTATCCAAAGAAAATCAATCAACAAAAACCACGTTTACCAATAGAGCATATTTATAGTGAAAATCGTTATCCTCAAAATGAATCTGAATATATCAATCAATTAGAAGACTTTAATAAAATTGTTCAAGATTATTATATTAAACGTACAAATGGTAAACGAAATGATACATGGACAAGTCAAGTTGCTAAAACGTTTGAAAAACAAAGTCGGATGTATATGAAAGATTTTGTGAAAAAACAAGGTTTAAATAAACAATAAAAAAAACGCATAAAATGCGTTCAATCAATGGGACTTTCCGATCGTTCGAATGAGGACTGTCTTGGAAAGTCTCTTTTATTTTATGTATTTCCCTTTTTTAAACTATGCCTCTTTACGTAAATAAACAAGAGTTTCTTAATTATTTTATTTCATTTAAATCCTTTGGTTTATCTTCATAACCTGCAGTAAAAATAGCGGTTAAAAAGGCTAATGCAACAACAATTATAAAAAATGTCTTCAATTTTTTTCCTCCTTTTTTCATTCATGCTTGTTTGTAGAAAAGGCATAAAATCACTCAAACCCACTGCATTAGTATTAGGTAAAACAATTTGAGTTCTTATTTATAGTTACAATATAACATTTTTTATATTCTATTTCTACCGAAAATTCAATATATTGATTTTATACAAATAATTTTTATTGCAGATTAATCATTTTTTGCCATGCATGTTCATATAAGTTTAGTTAAGAAAAGCTCTTAGCAGAACTTTTTTATAACTGTATTGATGCTAAGGGTAAAGGTGGATTTGGAAAGATTCGGTGGCCTATATGAATTGAAAAGAGGAGGTTCTTTATGGGAATTTTAGATAAAGTAGCTCGGTACCGCGAAGAAGAGGAAAAGTTAAAGTGGGAAGGTACTTTTGCGGATTATTTAGAGTTGTTAAAAGAAAAACCTTGGATTGCTCAATCTGCACATTCACGCATTTATAATATGATTAAGGATGCTGGAATTGAAGAAACAGAAACCGGTAAGAAATATAAATTTTTTAGTCATGAATTATTTGGATTAGAGGAAGCATTAGAACGTTTAGTTGAAGAATATTTCCATCCAGCAGCGAAAAAACTCGATGTTCGGAAGAGAATTCTGTTGTTAATGGGACCGGTAAGCGGTGGTAAATCAACATTAGTTACTTTGTTGAAGCGTGGACTAGAGCATTATACAAGAACTGAGCGAGGAGCGGTATATGCGATAAAAGGATGTCCGATGCATGAAGACCCCCTTCATCTTATTCCAAATCATTTAAGGGAAGATTTTTACAAAGAGTATGGAATTCGGATTGAAGGGAATTTATCTCCGCTAAATATGATGCGTTTAGAGGAAGAATATAACGGTCGCATTGAAGATGTATTAGTAGAAAGGATCTTTTTCTCTGAAGATCGACGTGTCGGCATTGGAACCTTTAGTCCATCAGATCCAAAATCACAAGATATTGCTGATTTGACAGGTAGTATAGACTTTTCCACAATTGCGCAATACGGTTCTGAGTCTGATCCCAGGGCTTATCGGTTTGATGGTGAATTAAATAAAGCAAATCGTGGCATGATGGAGTTCCAAGAGATGTTGAAGCTTGATGAGAAATTTTTATGGCATTTACTTTCGTTAACGCAAGAAGGAAATTTTAAAGCTGGTCGCTTTGCGCTAATTTCAGCAGATGAACTGATTGTTGCCCATACTAACGAAACTGAATACCGCTCTTTTATCTCGAATAAGAAAAATGAAGCTCTTCATTCCCGAATTATTGTCATGCCGATTCCTTATAATTTAAAAGTTTCAGAGGAAGAAAAAATTTATGAGAAAATGATCCGAGAAAGCGATGTTGCAGATGTACACATTGCTCCTCATACATTGAAGATCGCCGCAATGTTTACGATTTTAACTAGGTTGAAAGAACCGAAACGTAGCGACGTGGATTTAATTAAAAAGATGCGTCTATATGATGGCCAAATTGTCGAAGGGTTCAGTCAGATGGATGTCGATGAGTTGAAAAAGGAATATCCAGATGAAGGTATGAGCGGTATTGACCCGCGGTATGTCATAAACCGAATCTCATCAACAATCATTCGAAAAGGGGTAAATAGTATAAACGCATTAGATGTCCTTCGTTCCTTAAAAGACGGTCTTGACCAACATCCATCTATTACCGATGAATTGAAAGAAAAATATTTAAACTTTATAAGTTTAGCTCGTAAAGAATATGATGAAATTGCTAAAAAGGAAGTTCAAAAGGCATTCGTTTACTCCTATGAAGAATCTGCTAAAACTTTAATGGATAACTACTTAGATAATGTTGAGGCATACTGTAATAAAACTAAATTAAGAGATCCGTTAACTGGCGAGGAAATTAATCCTGATGAAAAATTAATGCGTTCCATTGAAGAACAAATTGGTATTTCAGAAAATGCAAAGAAAGCATTCCGTGAAGAAATCTTAATTCGAATCTCCGCTTATGCTCGCAAAGGAAAACGATTTGACTATAATTCTCATGGTCGTTTACGAGAAGCGATCCAGAAAAAATTATTTGCTGATTTAAAGGATGTAGTCAAAATTACAACATCGACAAAGACACCTGATGAACAGCAACTAAAGAAAATTAATGAGGTTGTTGCCCGTCTCATTGATGAATATGGATATAATTCTACATCAGCTAATGAATTGCTACGGTATGTCGGTAGTCTTTTGAATCGGTAGTATTTAATTGGAAATTCCGAAACTCTTTAGAAATTTGGAGGTTAAAATATAATAGCCGATGAAAATCATCGGCTATTTTTTTCTCCGTAAAAAACAAAAACGTAGTCATTTGTTCTAGTGAAGTCGCCAAGTGGCGAGTCTTTTTTATATAATAATATACTTACAGTAAATTTTTACACTTTAGCTGCATAGTATAAAGTAATACAGAAAAGCTACTATCTTCCCTAGTAAAAAATTGCAACTAGAATATACGAAAAATATGTGAAGTTGAGTCGATGTTATTGTCTATATGTCTAGGTTGTCCTATGTAATTAAATTTAACAATCGTCAATATGAACGTTCATCTTTATTAATTTCCATTACTTAAATGTGAATGTTAATGTCTTGTGTAGTAGACACACAGTATATCGTATGCGGCGAATTGAAAAACGTGACAAGGAAAATAAAGGAGGGAATAAAAGTGAATGGAATGAATAAACATCAGTTTACAATATCTCAAGAGGATTGGTCCCTCCATCGAAAAGGCCATGAAGACCAGCAAAGGCATAAAGAAAAAGTGCAAGAGGCCATTAAGAAAAATTTACCAGATTTAATATCCGAAGAGAATATTATTTTATCTGATGGTAAAAAGGTTGTTAAAATTCCCATTCGTTCATTAGATGAATATAAAATTCGTTATAATTATGATAAAAATAAACATGTTGGCCAAGGTGATGGGGACAGTCAAGTTGGCGATGTCGTTGCACGAGATGGATCTGCTCAGCCTGGTGCAGGTCAAGGGCATGGAGCAGGAGATCAACCAGGTGAGGATTATTATGAAGCAGAAGTATCGTTAGCAGAGTTGGAAGAAGCTTTCTTTAAAGAGCTGGAATTACCGAACCTCCAAAAGAAAGACGATCATGAGTTAATTGTAGAAGATATAGAATTTAATGATATTCGTAAAACGGGCTTAATGGGTAATATTGATAAAAAGAAAACGTTAATATCTGCGTTTAAACGGAATGCTTTAAAAGGCAATCCGAGTTTTCATCCCATTTACCCAGAAGATTTGAAATTTAAAACTTGGAATGAAAAGGTTCGCTATGAGTCAAAAGCGGTTGTTCTTGCAATGATGGATACAAGTGGATCAATGGGAATATGGGAAAAATACATGGCAAGAAGCTTTTTCTTCTGGATGACTCGATTCCTTCGAACAAAGTATGAAAAAGTTGAAATTGAATTTATTGCACATCATACAGAAGCGAAGGTTGTAACAGAAGAAGAATTCTTTTCTAAAGGAGAAAGTGGTGGAACCATTTGTTCCTCTGCTTATCGAAAAGCGATTGAATTAATTGACCAAAAATATTCCCCAAGTCAGTATAATATCTATCCATTCCATTTCTCTGATGGGGACAATTTAACATCAGATAATCCAAGATGTGTGAAACTTGTCAATGAATTAATGGACATATCGAATATGTTTTGTTATGGAGAAGTGAATCAATATAATCGTCATAGTACATTAATGTCAGCTTATCGGAATATCGATGATGAACGATTTCGTTATTATGTATTACGGCAAAAACAAGATGTATTTCATGCAATGAAAAAATTCTTCAGTAATGAAAAAGAAGAAGCGTATGCATAACAGTTTGATTTGTTTATTACACCTGTCTTTTTAGGCAGGTGTTTATTTGCGAAAAACCATAGTCTTTTTAGAGCCAATATCTTGCATATGAAAGGGTTTCCTAGTAATGTATGAAATAAATTTAGAATTTTCAAGAAAACAGAACAAAAAACTTATTTATATATATTTTATGATAAAAACGCATATTAAAAGGAAGGATTCCAATGACGAAAATAGAAATTTCTAGGGAAAATCAGCTACATGTCATAAAGGAGAAAATATGGACAAAGGACTTTATTCTTATATGTATTGCTAATTTGTTCATATTTTTAGCCTTTCAAATTACGCTACCAACCATTCCTTTGTTTGTTACTCATTTAGGTGGTAATGAACAATTTATTGGTTTTATTATTGGAGTTTTTACATTTTCTGCCTTATTGATTCGTCCATTTGCTGGTCATGCGTTAGAAACAAAAGGCAGACGATTTGTATTTTTGACGGGGTTAGTTATTTTTATCTTTTCTCTTGGATCCTACAGCGTTACGACAAGTATCCTTTTTCTATTTATTATGAGAATCATACAAGGAGTAGGATGGGGGCTTTCAACGACAGCATCAGGAACCATTGTTACTGATATTATACCTGCTTCTCGGAGGGGGGAAGGAATTGGATATTTTGGCCTTTCCGGAAATATTGCCTTAGCTGTTGGTCCATCCCTTGGTCTTTTACTAATAGATCAAATATCTTATTTTTGGTTATTTATACTTTGTTCATGCTTTTGCATATTAGCTTTAACACTTGCTTCATTTGTTACATATAAAAAGCCAGTGGAATATCAAATCCGTGTAAAGTGGGATTTATACGAAAAAGAAGCATTAGATCCATCAATTTTAGCACTTTTTATTACAGCAACGTTTGGGGGTATTGCTTCATTTTTACCATTATATACCGTACAAAAAGGTGTAGAAGGCATTCATTGGTATTTTATTATTTATGCTCTTT
>CADBNU010000137.1 GCA_902796085.1 Heyndrickxia coagulans | reverse complement strand
GTAATGGGAACGGATTCGGATCAGCACCGTGACCTTGTGCTGAACCGCCCTGTTTGGAACCTTCTTCTTGCTCCGCAGGCTGTGTCATTTGTCCTTTGCTTGGTGTGTTTGTTTTAATATTTCCTATTTTTATCTTCGGCTTTAAAATATCGTCTCCTCCCGCTTGATCGGATGTTTCATCAAATTCATCAGGAAGGTATTCCCCTACACCAATCGCATCAATAGTATCTTCAGTTGAAGCCTCAAACTGACTTTTTAGTAACTGAAGAACATATTCATTGATTTTTTCAATACTGTCACGTGCCAACTTTCTACGTTCTTTTTCAGTTACCTCTATTTGTTTATAATCCCATCGGTTATGCCTAGGCGGTTCGGTATCTTTTAATAATTCTCCGAGTTGTTTCCCCCGGACTATCACTACGGCCGCATAATGTTGAAATATTTGCTTGTAATAAGTTCCTACTAACATCCCGGTTGCTCTGAAATTTGCAATTGTTCTTTTATAACTGCTGTCTGTTTTTATGTATACTTCAACATCATCAGCCTCTAGAATAGTAGTCGTCGTTTTCTGATCTGGGTCAATAAATGCACTGTATAATTGCGAAGTTCCAGTCATCGTATTATCAGTCTCGAAATCAGAAATCAACTGGGGCAACGAATCTGCATCAATCCTTTTACATTCTTGCCCATCTTTAAGTTCTACAATAAGTCGTCCTTCACTAATAGCAACAAAAAAATTTCTGATAGTTGCTTTTGTTATGTTGGCAACCCAATCTTGTGTCTGTGTAAAACCTACAATAATCACATCTGTTCCGAGTTCGGTTCGAAGGAAACAGTCCCTAAATTCATTATTATCTTCGGGATAAATAGGAATCCATTTTTCGTTTTCATCATCATTATTTTGATATTTGCCAACTCGCTGCGTTTCCCTGTTATCTTTGTTAAGTAAAGTCGCTAATCTTGCAACACCGATAAAAGCGCTTTCATTATCTTCAGCAACAGTGTTATAAAAAACCATGCTGAGTGAAGAACACGCAAAGGGTGCATTTTTACCTATTCCGTATGAGCCGGCACTGTTTTCGTCATTTTTAACGGAAACACCGTCAGAACTGGTTAGTGCTTTCCAAGATGAAGACTTCTTATTGCCATGACTGCCAGTAAGCCCTTTTGTATTGTAGTCGCTCGCTATCAGAACGGGTATAGTATCGTTATTAAGTGTGGCCTCGGCGCCTGACACAAATCTTTTTAACTTGGTGTCCATCTCGTCTTTCCAATAACTACGGCAACCAGCTAAACATTGTTCGTACTGGTCAAAAACATCATACAAGCCTCTTTTTAACTGTTTTAATTCAAATACTACTTTTACAGGTTCGTCAGATTCGTCAAGATGTGCATCAAGAGAGTTTTGACAGATTTCCCTTGCAAGGTTATCAATTAGTTCCTGTCCCTTAAAGACTTCTATATCATTATTTGTATACCCTTGTTGGGGCCCACCGGATAACGGCGGAAATCTCCAGCCAATTTGTGCCATACCCTTTACCTCGCTATCAGTCTAATGTAAAACGGTCTTCTTTTTGGGCGTCCATTCCGTTGAACTTTGCTTTGGCTGCTTTTGTTTCACGTTCAATTGCAGCAAAGATTTTTTGTACATCCTTATCCGTGTATTCGTAATTGGATTTGCTTGAACAATTACCGAGTAACTTTAGCATACCGAGAATTTTATTAGTGCGTGTTTCGGCAAGTCTTACAAAGCGTTCTCTTTTGGTTTCTTTTTTTTCCACAATAGCCACCTCCGAATAATAATTTAACTTTATTTCAAATTATATTTTTAAACAGAGCGATAAATATCGCCCTTCAATTTCATATTTATTATACAACTTTTTCGCTACATTTGTCAATACATTTTTTAAATATATCGCTACATTTTTCAAATATATTAAAAATGCAGTTGCCATTTGGCAACTGCATTACCAACAATATTTAAATTTATTCCGCAGAAATATCTCCCAAAACTCTAAAACAATTCAGTAAATATTCGGCCATTGTTTCTATCACCGGTATTGTGACTGAATTTCCAAACTGTTTATATTGCTGTACAACTGAAATCTCTTTAGGGAACGAAAAATGGTCTTCACCTTTGTCATCAACAAAAGCATAGCCAATAAATCCTTGTAGTTTCCCCCATTCACGGGGCGTCATCACTCTAATCCCTTTATCGTTAAGAGGTGTTTTCTTTCCAGGTATTATCATACCCGCAATATTATCTTGCGGATCATACACAAGATTGCGTTCTT
>CADBNU010000136.1 GCA_902796085.1 Heyndrickxia coagulans | reverse complement strand
CTCCTCTCAGTTAGTTAATACCGAGAGAAGTATATCCAAAAAATGGTATTTTTTCATTTAAAATGCTTAACTTGATGGCTATGGGGTACAGAACCACTTCCCCCTTCACATTTTTTGTGTCCAAAAACTTGACGTAGATCCACCCCTCCTCACAATCGCAAATTAAAAATAGGAACAAGTGTGAACGTCAACCCCAAATGAACATTTTTTGCTCATTTACGGTGAACACTTTTTGTTAGTTAAAAATTGTTTTTTGATGCTTTAATCGGTAGCTTTCATTGTTCATATGAATAACCTCAACTCGGTGTAACAGGCGATCTAATATTGCTGTCATAATTCCTTGATTATCTACAAGCTCCGTCCATTCTTCAGGACTTCGATTGGATGTTAAAATGAGTGAACTTTGTTCATATAATTGGTGAATTAATTGGAAAAACAGTGTTGCTTCTCTTTCATCCATCGCCATATACATGACATCATCGATGATCACTAGATTTGAAGAACGAAGCCGCTTTAATTGAGTTCTTGATTTGTTTGTAAATTCTTCTGTTTTTAGTAGCTGAATTAATTCACCCATTGTCACAAAAGATACTTGAAATCCTTTTTGAATGGCCTCAATTCCTAATCCAACCGATAATAACGTTTTGCCTGCACCTGGTGGTCCAAGTAAGATTAAATTGTAGGCTTGTTCTAGCCACTGATACTCACGTAGCTGCTTTAATTGGCGCTCTGTTATAGCTGTTTGCTCATCTAAATCAAACATAGTGATTGGTTTATAGAATGGAAAACGAGCCCAATTCAATCGCCTTTCAATGCTTTTTTCTTCACGTCTTTTTAGCTCATACGTAGTTAATTGTTCTAAAAATTCTAAGTACGTCCACGATGTTTGCTCTGCTTTACGAAGAAGCTCTGGAAGCTCCTCCGCTGTTTCAGATAATCGTAATTGCTTAAATGCTTGTTGAATTTCTGTCACACTCTTACTCATTCACTTTACCTCCCATTCGTTGAACATACGTCCTTAAATCTCTTGTTCCTACAGGTATTGAAACAGTTGTTGTTGTTTCTACCGGTATATCAAGAACGGGAGTCGATTGCTGCCGTTTTAAATAGTCCACGACATCACGAAATGCATTTGCACTATACAATTTTTCACGGATACATTTTTCAAGTGCCGTTGGAATCCACTCTGAGTTCTCTTCGGCTACCTTTTGTAAAATGAGTAATTGATCACGACGATAACGTCCATATGTACGACAGATTTCTTCAATATATTGACGAGCTGCTTCTTCACTTGGAAATAAAGTAAGCACATGTTGTTTAAGCCTATCGATTGTTCTAGAACGGTCACGTGCATGGTTTGGATTTTTAATCAATTTCCCTTTTTCCAAACTAATTGTGTGTTTCGCAAGAATCTCACCTGTCGATGGATCTACTAAGATTAACTGTTGACCATCAATTTGTAAGTTTACTTGAGGACATTTTGTATATGTTCCTAATGGAACAGAATAACGATTAGATTTAAAACGAATCGTGTTGTCCTTATTCACATTCCTTGTTATAATTTCTGTAGGGTTGCTTTCTGAATAAGAAAGCGGTGAAGAGATCTTTCGTAAGTGTTGCTTTTCTAGGAGAAACACTTCGACAGGTCTCTTTTTTATTGTCTGATGGACTTTGTAGTTACCCGTTCGTTCAAGCCATTTCCATGCTCTTTCATTCCAATCGTCAATCGTTGAAAAGACACGATGAACAGCGAAGTTTTTCTTCACATATTTCACAACGTTTTCAATTTTCCCTTTGGACTCAGGATCTGCTTTTCGACAAAGATAGATTTTAAACTTCCTCTCATTGACATACTGTTGAAATTCTTTTGTTAAGATAACGTCTCCTGCATTTTCATTGACCGCAATGAGATTATCTTGATCATAAACAATTTCTTCAGGCATCCCCTCAAAATAACGGAATGCATTCTCATGACAACGAATCGTATCACGTGTAGTAAAAGGACGGTCTTGCCATTCCATATATTTTTGACGAGAATGAGCCAATACAAAAGCGATGAAATAGAGTTTTACTTCTTTTTTCTGTGTAGACTTTTGAATCGTTTGTCCCCAATCCACTTGCACTTGTTTCCCTGGTGGTTGCTCGTCAACTGCTTCGTAATCTCTAGGTTCATCTGTTTTTTCAATGTGATAAATTTCTCTCATCTCATTGACATACCGACGAACGGTACTTTCTCCAACTTCAATTTCGGGGAATTTTTCTTGTAGCCAATCTAATATTTGCGCTCCACTTATACTTGGATGTTCTTGTAACCAAGTCACAATCCAATCTCGGTAGGGATCCAACTTTTTCTTTCGCTCAATTGGTCCAAATTCTTCTACAGCTTCATCAAAGGTCATCTTCAAATATTTATAAACTGTATTACGTGAAATTTTTAATTGTCTAGCAATTTGAGAAATACGTAACTTCCTTTCACGTAAATTATGAATATGAATATATAACACTAGCTTCTCCTCCATTAGTACAGCCTCCAATAAACTAATTACTACTAGCTTACTAGAAGTCTGTTAAATAGTGAAAAAGTGTTCAAACCAAATGAGCAATTTCTGTTGATTCTATTTTACCGTTCACAAATGATACATTCGTTGGATTTTTCTCCTAATGAAAAAATAAATTTTATAAACATTACACTTCTTCATTTACAAAGTTAAAAATTTAT
>CADBNU010000135.1 GCA_902796085.1 Heyndrickxia coagulans | reverse complement strand
AGGAGCCAACATCGTTAGCTCCTTTTGGTGTTAACTATTTTGGACTTTATACATCCATAAGACACCGGATTTTAATAAGCGAGGCACTTTCCCAGTCAGCGACTTATCAGCTACAAGTCCAAAACCATGTTTTTTTCCGAGTGAACCAAGGGTACCTTTCAGTTTGATTGTTGGAAGTGTTTTTGGTAGTGGCTCATTATTCCAACGCATTTGCAGTACTTTAACAATTTGATCTCCTTGTGCTTCAGCCAGTTGTGCTGTCGGTGCATAAGGGAGATGAGCACAATCACCGACTACGTAAACATTTTCGTAACCAGGTATATTATGATATGGAGTTAAGTACACACATCCTTTTTTATCTTTTTTCACTGGTAAATCTCGGACTACTTTATTTGCACGGATACCAGCAGTCCAAACAATGGCATCAAATTGTAATGGTTCACCATGGTTGTATAGGATACCTTCTTCTACTTTTGTAATATTCGATTCGTTTACAACGGTTATTCCTCGTTCTTCAAACCATTTTTGAACATAGTTGCCGATTTTAACAGATAATGAGGATAGGACCATTTTTCCGCGGTCAAATAAACTAATATTTAAATCTGGTCTTGATTCGTATAGTTCACTGGCAATTTCCACTCCACTAAGGCCAGCGCCGATTATAGCGACCTTTGAGCCTTTTGGTAAATTACTTAAAGCATTATATGTCTTTCTTGTCGCTTCAATCGATTGAATACCGTATGTATATTGATCGGCACCTGGTACATTATGGTAATTGTTTTCACAACCAAGTCCGATAATGAGATCATCGTATGAAAGATCTTCATGATCTTTAAGGACTACTTTTTGATTATCTAAGTCAATTCCAGTTACCCAATCGTTGATAAATTTTAAAGGTGAATGATTGGGAAAAGTCAGCCGAATTTCGACATCTGGTACAGTTCCTGCCGCTAATGCATAAAATTCCGTCTTAAAGCAATGATAAGGAACTTTATCTACTAAATAGATTTCAACATCTTTCGGCACTTTGTTCGGTAGTAAACGTTGTAAAATGCGCATACCACCGTAGCCGCCCCCCAGTATGACAAGCTTTCTCATTTGTGAATCTTCCCCTTTTTGTTTTGTAAGTAACAATGTGTCGTTTTACTAATATTATTTTAATAAAAAGGAAAACCTGATCTATTCCCAATTATCATTATATTTGAATTGTAAAAAAATAACAATATAATGCATGTACTGCCAAGCGTAAAAAATTAATTCAGGCAGTACCATTGAATATCATAAATATTACGTTTATACTAAAAATATATTGCCAGAGTATTTTTTGGTTAAAAGGAGGTAAGGAAGATGGAAGCTGTACTCCAATTGACAGAGGCTGCAGCCTTTCAAGTGAAAGATATGATGAAACAAGCAGAAGAATCAGATAGTTATTTACGTGTTGCTGTCAATGGCGGTGGATGTAGTGGTTTGTCTTATGGCATGACTTTAGATCAAACGGTCCAGGAAGATGATATTGTCTTTGAACAACACGGCATTAAAGTTGTTGTAGATAAAACGAGTGCTCCTATTTTAAAAGGAACAAAAATTGATTATAAACAATCCTTACTTGGTGGCGGGTTTACGATTGATAATCCAAATGCTATTGCTACTTGTGGTTGCGGTTCTTCATTCCGTACTGCAAATGTGGCAGGAACACCAGGTGAATGCTAATCATTAGATTAAAAGGAACCCTAGAAAGGTATAACATTCTAGGGTTCCTTTTATTTGTATATCTGTTCCGTTTTAAGCTATTCAAATAATGAAGTACTATGTTTAGGTTGCAGACGTGCAGTAGGGTCAATGTATGCTTTCGCATTGCTGACCGCTGTTGGAGCTTCACCGAAACCAGTCGCAATTAACTTTACTTTTCCTTCGTAGGTTGTAATATCACCAGCGGCATAAACGCCTGGGATATTCGTTTCCATCTTGGAATTGACAACGATCGAATTCCGTTCAATTTCTAAGCCCCATTCTTTAATAGGTCCTAAGGAAGACACAAAACCGTAGTTCACGATTACTTCATCGACATCAATTGTTTCCGTTTCTTCTCCTTTGGTAGTTTGTAAGACTACTTGTTTAATATTTTCTCCATTACCAATGAGTTCAACTGGTACATAAGGTGTTTTAATGTCCACATCCGATTGTTTTAACATTTCGACACTATGTTCGTGGGCACGGAATTTATCGCGGCGATGAACAATTGTTACCTTTTGTGCAATCGGTTCCAACATTAAAGCCCAATCAACAGCAGAGTCACCACCACCGAAAATCACAACGTTTTTATCTTTAAAATATTGCATATTATCCACAAAATAGTGGAGGTTTTTTCCTTCATATTCACGAGCGTTTTCTAAATCTAATCGACGTGGTTGGAATGCACCCACTCCTGCCGTAATAATGACGGCTTTAGAATAATGGATTTCTTTATCTGTAGTTAATTTAATTGTACCGTCTTCCAATTTTTCTAGTTTTTGAACAGCTTGCTCTAGACAAATGGTTGGTTCAAATAATTT
Source organism: Heyndrickxia coagulans (assembly GCA_902796085.1). Taxonomy (GTDB): domain Bacteria; phylum Bacillota; class Bacilli; order Bacillales; family Caldibacillaceae; genus Pallidibacillus; species Pallidibacillus thermolactis. Next base: position 4,287 of record CADBNU010000135.1, on the reverse strand, counting down.
AATTTGTTCTTTTAAATTTTCAACAAGATCCCGCGCGCGTACCTTTGGAAAACCTGCAACATCATATATATATTTTTCCGGATATAAAGTGGCTAATTGACCACCCAATTGTGGAAGACTTTCAATAATTTTAACAGAAGCATTCCGCATACCACCGTAAAAAGCAGTAAATAATCCGGTAGGACCACCACCGATTACTGTTATATCATATATTTGTGTATCTTCTTTCAAAGCGATCCCTCCATTGAATTCATCATCTTATTTTACCATAAAACCTTTTATAGGAAAAAGTGTATAATCAGAGGATTCGATAAATATCATCAAATATCTACGTTTGAACATTGAAGAAGTATTCTATTTTAAACGTAAAAGAGGAACAATGAAGTACACTTCTTTTTCTTTTCGTTTAAATAAACCTACCGAACATTCAATATAAAATAGGTTTTCTTTTTTAAATTTAATAGTATCAATATATAATGAGACTAGAAAATTGACCTATTATTTAAAATTTTAGTAAAATAATTACAAAGATTTGGAAAGGATGACGATGGGGATGCAATTTACGATCATTCATTTAATGATTTCAATTGTCTTGTTTTTTGTATTATTCTTCGGTATTGCCTTTATTTTGAACATGTTACTGCGCATGACTTGGTTTATGGCATTTATTTATCCGATCGTCGTATTGTTTATTGTAAATAAAATACAATTACTCGATTATGTTCACTCTACGGGAAAATCTTTCCAACGTCTATGGACAGATCTTACAACATTGGCTGTTGCTGATATTATCATCTTATTTAGTGGATTATTAGGGACAATTGCTGCTGGTTTTACGATGAAGACTTTACGAAAAAGAGGATATAGAATGTTTTAAAATTTAAACTAGCTAAATCATAGTAAAAAGAGCATTATATTTTAATGTAGAAAAATTCTATATTTTACAAAAAATTACTCCTTCCGATGAATAATTTTTCCTAAATTGGGAAAGTAATAGAATCGGGAGGAGTGAAAATATGGCAACAATCAAAACTTGGACAAAACGTATTGTCATGATTATCTTATTTACCATTGCTTTATTCGTTACTTATCAAACGGTAACAGGTGTGCATGCACAAGGAATAAGTGGAGGAAAGCCTGAATTAAAGGGGACTGCAAATCGTACGGGAAAAATTGCCAATTCACTACATTCGTATAAATCATTGGAAATTGGGTATAAATCTTTAAAAATAAAAGAAAAAGAAACAACGAAAATTTCATCAAGTGAAGAAATACAAGGTAGGGTTCCGAAACTAGAAGATGCTTTTGATTGGGAAAAAGCATATCCGAGGAAAACAGTGGTTGCAACAGGTTATACAGCAGGATTTGAATCAACTGGTAAAAATCCTGGTGATCCTTCTTATGGAATTACATACTCAGGTATACAAGTGAAACGAGATTTATTTTCAACCATTGCCGCGGATATTAATGTGTTTCCCATTGGGACGATATTATTTATACCTGATTATGGTTTTGGTGTTGTAGCAGATACGGGTTCAGCTATTAAAGGAAATAAAATTGATTTGTATTTTGAAACTGTGGAAGATGTTTATAATGAGTGGGGGAAACGAACTGTTGATGTTTACGTAGTTAAAATGGGTGATGGAAATATTACAAGTGAAGAATTAGAAAGCCTTAATCAAATGGAAACAATGCAAGTTTTTAGAAATCAATATACGTCAAAAGTAAAAAAATAAACAATCCCTATTATTGTCCTTGAGTAAAATATCAAGGACTTTTTAATTTAACAATGAACAAGATTGTGTGTTTTATGGTAGCTTCTATTATAATGGAAGAGGGGGGATTTCAATGTTTTCAGTAACCAATAAATTTGATATTCATAAAAAAGAAGAGTTTGTTGTCCTGGGTGTGTTTGATGAAGAGGATAAGTTTGGTCCATGGTTTCATGAGAGTGATCAATTACTACAAGAGCAACTAGTAGAATTAGTAAAATCTGGGGATATATCTACAAAAAGAAAAGCCATTTCTGTTGTTCATACATTAGGATTAATAGGACCTAAACGATTATTGTTCATCGGATTAGGAAAAAAGGAAAAACTAACACAGGATCAATTGCGAGAAACTTTTGGGAAAGTTTTTCAAAAGATACAAAATTATCAAGTTTCATCGGCTTCCGTATGCCTTGACTCCTTTCTTTTTGAAAAAGTTCAAAGAGATGAAATTTCAGAACTTTTGGGTGAGGCTTATTCCCTAGCTTTATATTCTTTTGAAGGGTATAAACAAAAGGAAGAATCGGAGAAAAAACGGTTAGAGAACTTAACTATTATAACGGAAAAAGAGTGTGTAGCAGTTGAAGAAGGCTTAAATATTGGTTATATTTATGGCCGTGCTACAAATTCAGCTAGGACGCTAGTGAATACACCGAGTAACAAATTAACAGCATCTGACCTTGCAAACTATACGAAAGATTTAGCTGATAAATATGGCTTTGATGTCGAGATTTTAGAGAAAGAAGATATGATTAATTTAGGTATGGGTGCAATTTTAGCTGTAAATCAAGGGTCAGACAACCCACCGAAACTCATTGTATTAAAGTACAAAGGTAAACCCGAATGGAAAGATGTCATTGGTTTAGTTGGTAAAGGAATTACATATGATACTGGTGGATATTCATTGAAACCGAAAGCCGGAATGGTAGGCATGAGCACAGATATGGGTGGAGCAGCTGCTGTTTTAGGTGCTATGGAAATTATCGGTGAATTAAAACCTGAACAAAATGTAATGGCGGTAATCCCGTCTACCGATAATATGGTTGGAAGTAAAGCATTCAAACCAGACGATGTCATTACAACATTAAGCGGGAAAACTATAGAAGTTACAAATACAGATGCCGAAGGTCGACTTGTTTTAGCTGATGCCATTACTTATGCTAAACAAAAAGGAGCAAATTATATAATTGATGTAGCGACATTAACCGGTGGAGTCATCGTTGCCCTTGGTACGGATAAAACCGGTGCAATGACAAATAATGAGGAATTAATGGAAAAAGTACTTGAAGCCTCTGTTGAAACGGGAGAGATGATTTGGCGTTTGCCAATTACAGAAAAAGATAAGGAAAGGGTACGAAGCAGTAAAGTAGCTGATCTTGATAATTCACCATCACCATCCAGTGAAGGTCATGCAATTATGGGAGGAGCTTTTATTGGTGAATTTGCCGAAGACACTCCGTGGGTACATTTAGACATAGCCGGAACTTCAACGATAGAAACGAAGCATGATTTAGGTCCTTCTGGAGCAACGGGTGTTATGACGCGTACGCTTGCATTAGTTGTTGAACGGTTTTAAGTTTTAAAAAAGAGGGGCCAATAAGTTTTGGGCCCCTTCTATGATTAAAAGTTGAAAAAGTCATACCCATTGATCAGCCTATTGATTATCCCTTCTAATATCGTATTAAAACCAATGATTTGAATGATAGCAAAAATTGCTATTGCAATGAACATGCTATAGAAAATATCAATTTTAGAATTTGTTTTGAAGCTTAAAATAGTGAGTGAAATTGATAAGATAAAGATGCCTTGAATCATTGTTGTTATGAAAAAGATAATGTTTGGTGAGTCTAAAAATGTGACGAAAAAGAAAATAATAAATAAAAGGGTAGGAATTGTAGCATAAGATCCTGCACGGACGAGAACATCTTGAAAGCGAATATCGGCATGGTTTATAAGTTTAACAATACTAAATATAACAATAAGGACAAGTACAGAAAAAATGCCCAAATATAATAAACCTTTAAAGAAGACATTCCAAAATGAAAGGCCAAGAACTTTGTCGGCTCCAAAAAAACGAAGTCCTGATATTTCCATAATTCTGCTAAAATAGTTGGCGATACTTAATGAGAAAATCATGATAGATAGAATAAGTGTGATTAAACCATTAATCCAGTAGTTTCCATTCACTTTACTAGCATATTCAACAGGATTTTTTAATGAGTTTGCAAAAAAACTAAAATATTGTATCTTTTTTCTTTCCTTAACATAATACCCATTAGGGTGATCTTGATATTGGTAGTACGTCTCACCATAAGGTTGTTGAACATTTTGTTGGTTCAGATGATATGGATGTTGATTATGACTTTGTTCTGATGGTGATTGTTGATGAGAATTAGCTGGGTGTGTAGCAGCCACTTCTTCCCGTTGTAATGGATTTCCACATTTTGTACAAAACTTTCCCGCTTCATGTTCACTTCCACAAACGTGACATTTCACTTTTTGATCGACTCTCCTTCTT
>CADBNU010000134.1 GCA_902796085.1 Heyndrickxia coagulans | reverse complement strand
TTCTTATTTGGATCATATTTAAATGGAATGGAAGTAATATCATCCACTCTTAAACTATTTTCTCGTTCTTCTTCTTGTAAGTTTTCATTATAATACGTCCATCCATCTACAAATAATAACCACACTCCGTTTGATGTTTTATCACTTTGTAATTGTTTTGGTTTTCCATCCAATTCGATAGTTTTTATTGCTTCAAAACGATGATTGTTTTTTCTATTAATTTTATATAGGATCAAATAATGTTTAGGATTATGATAGCGGTATACAGCTAAGATTGGTGGGTCATTAACATGATTGGATAAATGGATGACAGTTGCTAACAACGGGAAATTTTTATTGTCCAGTTTTTTATCTTGAAATAAAAAAGATACGGAGACAATACTTACACATCCAATAATAATACAAATACGTATAAGTTTATCTTTTGCTGATTCCTTCAAATTAATCACTCAAAGCTTCTTATTTTATAATTATTATACCATAATTAATTAGCTTATCTGACTTGATGTTTACAGTTTGAATCGAAGTCACTTCCCTTTCTTATTCAAGAAGATCCCCTTGACTTCGTTTAAACAATTTCATATAATATTCTTTGTGTAAAATATTGCAGCCTATGTTTACATGTTTATTCGTTCATTTTGTTGGTCATTTATAAATTTAGAGCGGCTGGATGCAAACTTTTGCATCTCAATTTATAAATGAGCTGTATCGCGTAACCCTCTGCTGCTGGGGCGATGGTACACGAGAACAAAATGGCGGTAAATGATGTAGACAACTGTTTTTATTTTACCAAATAAAAACAATTTAAAGGAGAGAATTAATAAATGGCTCGTTATACAGGTCCAAGCTGGAAAGTTTCTCGTCGTCTTGGTATTTCACTAAGCGGTACTGGTAAAGAATTAGAAAAACGTCCTTATGCACCAGGTCAACATGGTCCAAACCAACGTAAAAAATTAACGGAATATGGTTTACAATTACAAGAAAAACAAAAACTTCGTTTCATGTACGGTTTAAACGAACGTCAATTCCACAATACGTTCGTGAAAGCTGGTAAAATGAAAGGTGTTCACGGTGAAAACTTCATGATTCTACTTGAATCTCGCCTTGACAACCTTGTTTACCGTTTAGGTTTAGCACGTACTCGTCGTCAAGCACGTCAATTAGTAAACCATGGGCATATTTTAGTTGATGGACGTCGTGTTGATATCCCATCTTACTCAGTAAAACCTGGTCAAGTTATCAGTGTTCGTGAAAAATCTAAAAACCTTGCAATCATTAAAGAAGCAATTGAAGTTAATAACTTCGTTCCAGATTTCTTAACTTTCGACGCTGAAAAATTAGAAGGTACTTATACTCGTTACCCAGAACGTTCTGAACTTCCAGCTGAAATTAACGAATCTCTAATCGTTGAGTACTACTCACGTTAATAGCATTGCTTCTAAAGAGCAATTAAAAAACCCTAGAAATGTTGATTTATCAACCTTTCTGGGGTTTTTCTATTTTCCATACTTTGTATAATAATGTATTCTCCCCCATCTATTTGGGTGGACTATTTATATGATTCAAGGTGAACAGATATGTTTCGGGCATCTTCCACCAACTTTTTAGTTCAAAGAAAATATTAGTATAATTGGTATGAAAATCAATATCGGTAAGTGATAAGCCATCGAAATTGAGTGTGTACGTAAAATCTTAAAAAATAAGAAATTGATTATTCCGTAAATTTAAAGACAGATTACGGGCTAATTTAAGCTAAATGGATTGTGCATCACATACACTTCTTCATTTTTATTGCTTTTTGAAATCTCAAATTTGTTACTACATCAAATTTGTTTTACAAACCTCAAGCATTGTTTTTCCCAGAAAACCTTTTATACAAAAAACCTTTCAGGGATCGGTTGAAAACCGAGTTCACCTGAAAGGTTGATCATCCGATGATTAAGAAAGAAAACTAGAATTGATCTTACTATTTACGTAAGGATTAATAAATTCCTAGATGGACTCATGCGTTTGTCTTTCCAAAAGATTTTGCCCTATTTTTTCGTTACTAAGTCCAATGGTACTTTAATTATATCTTCGAGTTCCTCACCGTTCAGGATCTTTTCAGCTGCTTTGATTGCTTCTTTCCCCATTAAATCAGGTCGCTGAGCAATGGTTGCGGTGAGATCGCCTGCTTCGACAGCATCTATAGCATCTTCAATACCATCAAAACCGACTACAATAATGTCTTTTCCAGCCGCTTGGATAGCTTCAACTGCACCTAGTGCCATTTCATCATTATGAGCAAAGACAGCTTCTATATCACTATGCCCCTGTAACGTATTTTCCATTACCGTAAGACCTTTAATTCGATCGAAATCAGCGGGTTGACTGGCTACCACATCTAGTTTTTCATCTGCAATCCGATGGAAACCTTCACCTCGTTCACGTGTTGCGGAAGCCCCTGAAACCCCTTCCAATTCAGCAACTTTAGCACCTTCTCCAAGTTGATCATAAATAAATTCAGCGGCCATTTCTCCACCAGCTACATTATCAGACGTAATTAAAGTTTCCACCTCACCTTGTTCAGCTGAACGGTCAATGGTGATCACTGGAATATTGGCTGAATTAGCCGACTGCACAGCAGAAGAAACTGCAGATGAATCCGTTGGATTAATAATTAACACATCAACACCTTGTTGGATTAAATCTTCAATATTACTAATCTCGGTAGCCGGATCATCTTGTGAGTTGACGACAATGATTTCCATTCCTTTTGCTTCTGCTTCTTCCACAATAACATCACGAAGGGAGACAAAAAATGGATTACTCAATGTGGAAACACTTAGTCCAACTTTTATCTTCCCATTCTCCGATTTCTCTGTCACGAATGGACTTTCCATGGAGCAAGCAGTTAAAAATATCATAAACAAGACAAGAATAATAGTTGAAATCCTTTTCATTTTCTTCACCTCTTTTATGATCTCTTTCTATCTAGTAATACTGCAATTAAAATCACAACACCTTTTACAACTTGTTGATAAAAGGCAGAAATTCCTAATAAGTTCATTCCATTATTTAAAATACCAATAATGAGAACCCCGATAAATGTTCCAGCAATCCGTCCTTTACCACCTGCAAGGCTTGTACCTCCAATAACAACAGCGGCAATAGCATCCATTTCATAAGTTTGTCCTGCCGTTGGTTGTGCTGAACCAAGACGTGATGTTAAAATCATCCCCGCTAATGCTGCCATCATCCCACTAATGGAGTAAATCATGACTTTAACACGGTCAACACGTATTCCTGAGATGAGTGCCGCTTTTTCATTTCCACCTATAGCATATGTTTTACGACCAAACGACATTTTGTGAAGCATGAACCAAAGAACGACAAACACAATAATCATTGTTACTGCCGGAACTGGAATTCCTAGAAAATACCCTTTTCCAAATAATTGAAATGCATAGGAATCACCAAAACCAGTTATCGGCTTTCCTTCTGTATATAAAAGGGTCAGCCCACGATAAATTGTCATTGTAGCAAGTGTGACGATAAAAGGAGCCATTTTTCCTTTCGCTATAAATAGTCCATTAACAGCCCCTAATATTGCCCCAATGAGTACAGCGATAAAGATTGTTAGAATAGGATCTACACCAGCTACCATCATCCCCGCAGCAAGTGCACTCGTTAGAGCTAAGGTCGAACCAACGGATAAATCAATTCCTCCCGTTAGTATAACAAAAGTCATACCAAAGGCGATTAATCCATTAATCGAAATTTGTCGTAATAGATTCATTAAGTTGGCCGGCTCTAAAAAAGCTGGATTAAGAACAGTAACAACTCCTACTAATAAAATAAGTGCCAGCAGGGACGCAAATTTACTCCATATCGTTGTCAACGTATTTGTTTTCACTTTTCATTTCCCCCCGTCGCAAATGTCATAATTTTTTCTTGCGTTGCTTCATCCCGCATTAGTTCACCAGAAATTTTACCTTCATGTATCACTAGAATGCGATCACTCATCCCTAATATTTCAGGCAAATCGGACGAAATCATAATAATTGCCATCCCGCGGTCGGTCAATTCGTTCATTAATTGATAAATCTCCCGTTTAGCACCAACATCAATTCCTCTTGTTGGTTCATCCATAATTAAAACTTTAGGTTGTTTACCAATCCATTTAGCTAGAACAACCTTCTGCTGATTTCCCCCGGATAAATCTCCAACGCTTTTTTCCTCTGATTCTGTTTTTACTTTTAAACGTTTTACCATTGTTTGGACAAAGCTTTTTTCATCTTTTGTCTGGATCACACCATATGAGGAAAAGCTTTTTAAATTTGGAAGCATGATGTTATCGCGGATGGAGTAATCGAGTATCAGTCCTTCATCTTTCCGGTCCTCGGTAACAAAGGCGATTCTTTTATCTGCTGCATCAGCAGGGCTTTTAATGGTCACGCTTTCACCATTCATTACAATATTGCCACTATCATACGGATCAAGACCAAATATCGCCCGCATGATTTCTGTACGTCCAGCCCCCATTAACCCTGAGATACCTAAGATTTCACCTTCTTTTACCGAAAAACTAATATCCTCAAAAACACCTTTTCGACTTAAACCTTTCACTTCAAAAACGGTCTTTCCATACTTCGGAACACGTGCAGGATACCGATCTTCTAATTCACGGCCAACCATTTGTTTTACGATTTCTTCAAAGGAAGTATCCTTAATATACGAAGTAGCAACAGAGACTCCATCACGCATCACGGTAATTCGGTCACATATCTCAAAGATCTCCTCCATTCTATGAGAGATATAAACAAGGGAAACACCGGAAGCCGTTAGCTCCTTCATCACCGTAAACAATTTTTCAATTTCTTTATCAGCCAAAGCTGAGGTTGGCTCGTCCATAATAATGACTTCTGCATCCAGCATCAGTGCCTTGGAAATCTCGATCATTTGTTGTTCCCCAACCGAACATTCCCCTGCTTTTTTGTCTAATGGGATTGATATATCTAATCGGTTAAACACCTGCTTTGCTAACGTTTTCATTTTCCTTTCTTTTAATACACCAAAGGAATTTCTTAATTCTTTTCCAATAAATAAATTTTCTAGGACGGTCATTTCCGGCCAAATATTTAATTCTTGACGAATAAAGGCAATACCAGCGGCTTCCGCTTCCTTCGAATCTTTAAAATGCACTTCTTTGCCATCGATCGTAATTGATCCCTGATCTCGCTTGTGCAAGCCAGTTAAAATATTCATTAATGTCGACTTCCCGGCGCCGTTTTCTCCCATCAATGCATGGACTTCACCCGGCTCCAATGTAAAGTTAACACCCTGTAATACTTTATTGGCACCAAATGCCTTATGAATATCGTTCATGACAATTCGCATCACAATCACCCCTTTATATAGAATTAAAAAATGACACCTGCTTGTAAAATACAATTCGAATAAGGGGTTATTTCCCCAGTTCGTATAATTACTTTGGCTTTTTCCGTCATCTTTTTAAACTCTTCATGTTCGACGTATTCGATTTCTTGATGAAAATGACGAGTTAAAAATTCGTTCTGACTTGAATTAGCTTTTTTGATTTCTGATGCAAGGATGATCTTTTCCACCACCATATCTTCTGAAACAACACGTACCACTTCCTGAAAAGAAGGGGTTCCTGGTTTCAAGGCGAGATCAATTTTTGCCACATGATTTGGTACCGGCAAACCGGCATCCGCAATGACGATTGTATCCGTATGTCCTAAGTCGGCTAACACTTTCGATATATGGCTATTTAATACTCCTGACTTTTTCATTGTTTCAACATCTCCTCAACTTCTTTCCTTGTCGGCATACCACCTTGTGCGCCTGGCTTCATAACCGATAGAGATGCAGCCCGGTTAGCAAATTGTAAAGCTTCTTCAATCCCTTTTCCTTCTGCAATCGCGACTGCAAAAGCACCATTAAATGTATCACCGGCACCTGTTGTATCTACTGGTTCATCAACTTTGTATGATGGAACAACTACTTCAGTTTCCCCATTATGATATCGAACGCCATTTTTTCCCTCTGTTATAATTAATTTATTTGGATACTTGGCAAGCATCTTGGAGCGATTCTCTTCTCCAAACAAGATTGCAAACTCATGTTCATTCGGTGTAATGTAGGTCGCATGCGCAATCACTTCATCACTAACCTTACGCGCTGGAGCAGGATTTAAAATGAGCTTCTTATCATACTCCTTGCAAAAAATGGCCACATATTCAACTGTTTCCTCTGGTATTTCTTGCTGAATTAAAATCATATCTGCCGCTTTTAATGTGGAAGCAGCTTTCTCTACATACGAAGGAGTTAGCTTGCCGTTTGCTCCTTCCACACAAATGATACTGTTGTCTCCTTCCGCAATCGTAATATGAGCCGTTCCTGATGATTCATGTGGAACCGGTTCCACATGATCGATAGAAACACCATTTTGTTTTAAGTTATCGATCATTTCCTTTCCAAACACATCTTGACCAACACAGCCAATCATCGCAACTTCAGCACCAAGTCTTGCAGCAGCAACGGCCTGATTAGCCCCCTTTCCACCAGGTACCGTTTGAAAGTCTTTTCCAAACAAGGTTTCCCCTGCATTCGGTCTTCGTTCCGCAGTGACAACTAAGTCCATATTTATACTTCCTACAACTGCAATCTTTACCAATTTAATCGCCTACCTTTTTTGTTGTTTCTCTTTCGACAAATGAACAAGAAAATTTATAGCGTTTACTATCCAGCTTTTCATTATGAATTTCTTTCAGTAAAAGTTCCGCTGCTTTTGATCCCATTTGATAAATCGGTTGATGAATCGTCGACAAACCTGGATAAACAAGCTCACTGATGGATATATCGTCAAAACCAATGATTTGAACATCTTCCGGCACTTTCCGCCCTCTTCGCAACGCCTCATGTAAAATAGCAACAGCCACAATGTCGTTACAAGCGATAATACCATCTGAATCCGGATACTTTTCGAATAACTCTTTGGCACGGGATTTCGCACCATTAAAGGATAAATTCGAATCAATCTTATTCACTTTCACATTAGCCTCTTGAAGTACAGCCAGTGAAGCCTGAAAACGTTCATAAACAGGATGTATGTTCATCGGCCCTCGAACTAAGGTGATTTCCTTACATCCTCGTTCCAACAGCTTTTCGGCTGCTAAACTTCCACCTTGAAATTGATCCGAATAAACAGCTGGTAAATCTTTAACAATTCGATCTAACATGACAATTGGAATATTCATATTAGAAAGGAAATCATAATCTACATTATCAACGGAGGCAATAATTCCTACCACATTATGTTGAACAAACGTATCTAAGTAATCGATTTCTTTTTGTTGCTTTCCGTCCCCATTTCCGAGTAATAGACGATATCCTTTCTTTTGAAGATAATCCTCTACGCCGCGAGCCAATTCAGGAAAAAACGGATTCGTAATATCGGGCAGTACGAGACCAATGAGTTTCGATTTGCCTTTATAAAGGGAGCGAGCAACTTCATTCGGTTTATAGTTCAATTTTTTTACTGCTTGCAATACTGCTTTTCGTGTATCTTCATGCACATATCCACTATTATTTAATACTCGCGAAACCGTTGCTGGAGAAACTCCAGCCTCTTTCGCCACATCCCTTATCGACATGAAACTATCCCCTTTTATACAATGTGAAACCGGTTACACATTTCATTATAACATCACCTCCTTTATTTTTCAAACCTCTGTTTGTTAGTTAAAAAAATAGCTTGCATTAACATTGCAAAAAAAGAGGACTGTCCTGAATGGAAGCACTTAGAAGATTTCGTTTCATTGGCAGACGCGACCCAGTGGCATGGCCTCAACCTCTATAACGCGGACACAGGTTTGTATCAGATCTATAGCCTTTTACCGTCCCCACTAGACCCTGAATTGCTTCATTGTTTTTGCATACGCAGGAAAATTGTGAAAGATACGTCGCCGCCATATATGCTGCAAAATCGACTATTTTGTACCTTTTGGACAGTCCCAGTAGTTCATATTACTGTAAAACTTTGCGAATCCGTTCAAGAGCCCAGTCAATTTCTTCCTTTGTAATGATTAACGGTGGCGCAAAACGAATCACAAACTCATGTGTTTCTTTACATAGAAGACCTTCTTCTTTTAGTCGCTCACAATATGGTCTCGCTTCTTCGGTCAATTCAATCCCGATAAATAGTCCTCTACCTCGTACCTCTTTAATTTTAGGATGACGGATTGTTTTTAATTGCTCTAAAAAGTAATTCCCTAATTCCAATGACCGTTTTGCTAACTTTTCCTCTTGAATTACTTCTATGGCTGCAAGTGAAACAGCACATGCTAGTGGATTTCCTCCGAATGTAGATCCATGGGAACCTGGATTAAAAACACCCAGAATATCAGCATTCGCTGCAACACATGATATAGGAAAAACACCGCCACCGAGCGCTTTACCTAGAATATACATATCGGGGTTGACATCTTCCCATTCTACAGCAAACATTTTTCCAGTCCGAGCTAAACCTGTTTGAATCTCATCGGCTATAAATAGAACGTTTTCTTCTTTACATAATTCTGAAGCTTTCTTTAAATAGCCGTTTGGCGGGATAATGATCCCTGCTTCCCCTTGTATCGGTTCAACGATAAATGCTGCCGTATTTGGAGTAATCGCAGCTTTTAATGCTGTTATATCGCCATATGGAACTAATTTAATGCCTGGTAATAATGGACCAAATCCACGTTTATACTCATCTTCCGAGGATAAAGAAACAGCCCCCATTGTTCGACCATGGAAGTTTCCGACACATGCAATAATTTCTGCCTGATTATCCGGAATCCCTTTTACTTCATAGCCCCAGCGTCGCGCTGCTTTCAAAGCCGTTTCAACTGCTTCAGCACCGGTATTCATAGGTAAAACCATATTTTTATTGGTTATTTGGCAAATCCTTTCATACCAAAGCCCTAATTTATCATTATGAAATGCGCGGGATGTCAATGTAACTTTATCTGCTTGATGCTTTAAAGCTTGAATAATTTTTGGATGACGATGTCCTTGGTTTAAAGCCGAATAAGAACTAAGCATATCCATATAACGTGTACCTTCCGGATTTTCTACCCAAACGCCTTCTGCCTTTGAAATCACGATTGGTAATGGATAATAATTTTTCGCACCATATTTTTCTGTTTTCTCAATTAATTCCTTTGATTTCCATACTGTAGTATCCATCCATATCCTCCTCACATATGAATTGATCACTTTTGTTGTCATTACAGATTTATATTTTTATAGTTTTTCAGATATTGATTTTGCTTGCATATGAAGAATCAAATAATCAGGTCCACCAGCTTTTGAATCTGTACCCGACATATTAAAGCCACCAAAAGGTTGATGCCCAACAACAGCACCTGTACAATTTCTATTAAAATATAGGTTGCCAACATGGAACTCCTTGCGTGCACGTTCAATATGCTCACGGTTATTGGAAATCAATGCTCCTGTTAAACCGTAATCCGTATTATTTGCAATTTCCATCATATGGTCAAAATCCCGGGCCTTACAGAAAGCAAGTACCGGGCCAAAAATCTCCTCCTGCATCATTCGTGCATTTTCATCAAGATCAGCAAAAATGGTTGGTTGAATAAAGTAACCTACAGAATCATCGGCTTCTCCACCGAGCATTAATTTGCCCTCTAGTTTCCCAATCTCAATATAATTTGTAATTTTCTTGAATGCATGTTCATCAATTACCGGTCCCATAAAATGACCTTCTGCTGGATTTCCAACAGTTAAAGTTTTTGTAAAAGCAATGGCTTTTTCAAGAACTTCATGATAAATATCTTGATGAACAACGGCACGAGAGCCTGCAGAACATTTCTGACCAGAAAATCCGAACGCAGAATATACAATGCTTTCTACTGCTAAATCAATATCTGCATCTCGATCAACAACGACCGTATCTTTTCCTCCCATTTCGGCAATAACACGTTTCAACCATTTTTGTCCGGGATTCACCTTGGCTGCACGTTCATAAATACGGCATCCGACCTCTCGAGAACCTGTAAAGGAAATAAAACGAGTTTTAGGATGATCAACAAGATAATCACCGATTTCCGCACCACTTCCTGGTACAAAGTTTAAAACACCTTTTGGAAGACCTGCTTCCTCCATTAACTCTACAAATTTAGCAGCGACAATTGGCGTAGAATTGGCTGGTTTTAATAGAATGGTATTTCCCGTAACAATTGCAGCCACTG
>CADBNU010000133.1 GCA_902796085.1 Heyndrickxia coagulans | reverse complement strand
TACGGCTGTATTCCATTCATACGGTTCCTTATCTGCATTGAAATCCCGAATATGCTGACAAAGTCTTTCGTGAACATTTTCAGATTCACCGATGTAAACGTCATCTTTATCTTCGCTGTTTTGGCAAAAAAGAAAGTATACGCCAGCGCCTTTAATATCCTCACGATCGCATGATCCAACTTCTATACGAGGAATCTTAATAGCTTTTCCGTTCCAATTTGAAAGCTCGGCAGTAATTAGGCTGTCCGCAGTGCCATTTGCGAGAAATAATTCTATTGATTTACCATATGCCACATTCCTACTCCTTGGCTGTATTTATATTTCGTATAATATATATATTGTAGCCGTATAACCAGAAGTTTGCCGCAGTTAGAGAATCTTAACAAACAATTGAGAAATATTGTTGCCACTCTAAACTCACGTGTAAGATTTTTAAGACTTATATATTAAACATTTTTTTTAATTCATCTTCCATATTTCCGTTTTTTGCTAATTCCAAAGTATCACAGAGACGAATGTTATTTTTATCAATATGAACTTTATCACTGAAACCAAGAATGTATCGCAAACATATATGGTATATTATTTCAGTTGGAGCGCAGCCGTATACCTGCTTTGCAAAAATATGATTAAGTCTTTCAACATCATCCGGGAAACGTAATTTCATCGCTTTGTTTTGGTACAAGCGCGTTACTATTTCAGCTATGTACATACCCGATTTCATATATAGATCAGCAAAAGTTGCGTCTGGATTATCAAAACACCCAGGATTTTCTTTTTCAAGTCTATCAACCATATCTTTTACAATATGTTTAGGTGTAAAGATTTGGTTCGTTCTCTGAGGAGGGATGTAATCAAAAATATCTCCCTTGTGACTATCCTCAAAATAGTTGGCAAGCTCGCTCCGCTTCTTTATAAATTCTTGAACCGCATCGTTGAATACCACTTCATCAAAGAGGTGTCCATCAAAGTGCATTTTTTCACCTTCTTCTGTGATGTAATCACCGCCGTCACGCAACATACGAAATTGATCAAGAGTTACTCCTTGGCCATTTTGCGGATTAACAGTAACTTCCCAAAAAATAGCCTCTGGGACTAGAGTATCAAAGTTCGAAAGCGTGGTGTTCTCATCACCGTATGCCATAAGAAAAGCAGGAATAGTTCGTGAAAAACCTCGAAGATGATCCCGTATATTCCCCTCAATAGAAAATTTCTCAGCTTTCATTTTTTCAGTTTCTACAGTCTCAACTATTGTCTCTGCAGCTTTTCTTACAGTATCCTCACTCTGTAGCTTCTTGTTGATATTTTCCACCATATCATTATAATCTCGACGACGTTTGGTTTCATATTCATCGTCAATTTTAGTAATTTCAGTCATGGAAGCGCCAGAATCTTGTGCTTCTTTAATTCTGTCTTTTCGCTCTTTGTCAAGTTGATTAGCTCGAATTGTGTAATTGCCGTACTCCCTATTAACAACGGTATCAGTAGTTTCTTGAATTTTACGCTCCAAATTATTTTGCGTTGATTTTTTAAGTTCTTTTCCGTATTTCTCTTTAGCTGTTTCAATGAGCGTGTTGGCAATTGGTTTAGAGAACTGCTCTCTCAGAGCCTTAAGTTCATCTTTTTTAGGATTAGGTTCTGTATCAGCCTTCTTTTGAATGTCTTCGACAGCTTCCCTAAGTTGATTTTCCACCTTTTTGTAAATCTTACTGCCAAAAATATCACTTGCAGTTCCAATAATTTGTTCATGAGGAATTTCAACTTCTCCGTTTTCATTCAGACATAATTCTTTTGAGGTATCATCATTTACAGAAGGTAGTGTTCTAGGCTCCTCTATCGCTTGCAAATTATTGATTACATTAATAATCTCTTTCGGAGCACCAAAAATACCACTTACATTAGCAAATAGGAAATTAGACATAAAGCCTCGTTCAACAACTTCTCTAGCGTGTATACGCCTTGGAATAGTTAGAACTTTTTCGGCATCAAGTTCAATCATCTCTCCTTCTTCATCCTCACCGAAGACTGGGAAGAAATTCAGGAGTTCTCTTACATTTTTCTTCCTACTATCGAAGTCACCTTTTTCTCCTGATGTCGCGGGTATAAGATCATTCGCGAATTTTTCATAGATTGTTAGCGTTCGAGCGGGATCAAAATCAAAAACGTATGCATTCTGTTTTCTGTATGAATCGCCATTGCTATCCGTAAAAAGACAAGGGGTTTGAGCACGAAAAGCTGCTTGCATATAAAGAGCTGGACTTGACATGTTGGATAGCATTAATACCGCTGTCCACTCTGGAATAGTTATGCCCGTAGTTAACTGACCAACAGAAAGCGTAATTGTCTTATCATATTCAGCAATCGCTTTTTTTACCTTTTCAAAAGATTTTTGAGTATCTTTATCATCATCTAATTTGCCATCTCCCGCTGCAAGAACGACAAAATAATCTTTAAAAACAGGATGAAGTTTTAATTTTCTAGCTAGTTCTTTGGCGCTTGCAATATATTTCAGAATCCAAAAAGTATGTTTTAATTCATCTCTTAATTCAGGTGAAGAGAACGGAAATTTTTCCAGCCTTGTCAGCGCATCTAAGAAACGATCTACCTCTGAATCGTGAATGAATTTCCCAGATTCGTTTGTTGCAAAAAATTCATTTAAATCGAATGCGAATTCTTCAATATCATCATCAGCAAATTCTATTCCCTTCTTAACTTTATCACGAATAATATCGGACATTTGGTATGTAAGAAGCGAAAGTTTAGGTAATATTTCGTATGGGTTTTCTTCTTCTCTTGAAGAATCCCAATCACGTTTCCGTTTCTGCTCGTCTGCATAAGTCCAATTATAAATAGCGTTTTCCGGGAATTTGTCATTGGCTAACGCTTTAAACGGTGTTCCTGAAAGATGCAAAGTCCATTTACGATGAATATGGTTAAAAGCTGTATCTGTTTTGTAGGTATCTACCCCTTCGTGGGCTTCATCTACAATTAGTAGATCCCAAGTTATTCCCTTTTCGGAGCTGACTTCTGAAAGTTTATCAAAAGTTCCCCCAAAATATATAGAGCCTTTTAGATCTTGCAAGCTTACGAATTCAATACAACCTTTAGTATTCTCGTTCTGTTTGGAAAGGTAATCATTGCGGCTGAAAACAAATTTTTTATCTTTAATTCCTTCCACATTACTCACAAAAATATAGCCTGACTGCGGACCTAAAAATGTTTCATAATCGGAGTACCACGAATTAGCGATGGCGGGGCGATTTGTAACAATCAAGATATTTTTTGCATTCAACTTCATACACAAATCGTAAGCTGATAGCGTCTTTCCGAAACGTGGTTTTGCATTCCATAAAAACTCAGCGTTACTTCTAGCTCTAAAATATTCTGCTGTTCTCTGAACAGCAGAAGCCTGCTCCTCGCGTAATTTATACGGGATAACTATATCAGAATATGTTTCTGATACTACTCCATGATTCTGCGTGAACTCAACAAAATGATGGAGTGCTTCGGTTGGATCTATTTTAAACCACTCCGTTCCTTTTTCCCGATAAAACCCCAGCTTTGACAAATATGAATGATAGTCTGTATCTTTAAACGTTCCAAACGGTTCAGTCAGATAAGAAGCGAGTCTTACCCACCAAGTCTTATGTTCAACATTTACAGTATGGGTTTGCTCATTAATGCGAGTTTCAGCATTACGTTCAGTAAAACCTAGTTTTGTCCAGCCATCGTGAGCTGGAACGCCTGGAGTGGTATATGCATAACATTGAGGCCTAACTTTTGTAGTTGTTTTTATATTAATCCCTGCCATCAATCCATCTCCTTTACTCGCGCTTCAATAAAATCAATTTCTTTTTCGCTTAGACTGTATTTCTTATATAGCTGTAAATCTATTTCGCTGATAGACTTTGTCCAATCAATGTCGGATGAATCAGTAAAATCTTGCAAGGGAACAAATTTCCAAACATCCTTATTATTCATTTGCGTTACTTTTAGAATTCCTAAACAAGCTCGCATAAATTTCGTTTTTACGTATTTTAAGCAGTTCGCAGCCTCAATTTCAGTATCATAAGAGCCTATACCTATAAAAGACCTTGTATAGCCGACAAGCGGCACGCCGACAAGCGGCGTACTTAAAACCTCACCGATAGCACCGGAACCATTGCTTGCAGGGATGATAACTTTGAATTTTTGAATGTTTTCGTGATTAAAATCGACATATTTCTGCATTATGTACCGTTTTACACGTTTGTTATTCAAAATTCCAACAACTTCAACATCACTTTCGTTAAATCGTTTTTCTGAAAAAACCTCTTTTGCTTTCTTAAAAATATTTTTTTCAAAACGTTTGTCTTTACCGTCACTCCCTATTACAGATTTAATTGCTGGATAGTCTGAATAAAGCGCATCAAGGTTAAAACGTATCTGGATATATATGCTATCCATTATCGACGTGAACTCGGGATTGTTTTCTACTTTTAATTTGAGTGAGTTCAATTCTTCATAGGGAGTAAAAGTGCCAATCGGGATACCGTTTGCTGACTCATTGCGATATGTTACGCAAACGCCTCCTTTTATATCGGTATTAGGGAATACTTTTGCACTATTCTGCTCGAAATACAATACTTTTAAGTGGGGGTCTGTAAGCATTTTCTTATTCCACTCTTTAGGAGTACTTCCAGCATTAAATAAAAATCTAGCCGGTGTAATTAGCTCAACCTTTTTGGCAACATCATAAGATGCATCAAGAAATTTATGATATACAGGTGGGGCAAAAGTATCATTTTCACCCATGATATTATCCTGATATGGCGGGTTGCCAATCACATAATCAAATAATTTCTTTCCCATGACCAGTCCTCTTAAATCCACAAAACATAGTGAAGAATTACTGCGCCAATTAAATATTCTGCAGTTTTTGGCTTTTTTTTTCTCTGATTCCTCGTCGTAGGATAAGTCGTCGAAGAGAGAGAGTTGTACGGACTCATTTATTGGCTTACCAAGAGGAACTACATCCTTAAGGCCATCCATTTGCCAAATATTCCATGCAATAACATTAGCAATCCTGCTTAGCAATTTATCATTGGGGCAATGCCCCCACCGCTCTTCGTAGTAGTTTGTAAATGTTAGAAGCAAATTGATCCTTGCTATTAGAACATTATCTCCCTGAAACTCATATCCGTATGTTGCTTCAAAAGCTCGAAATACCCACTTTACCCAATCTTCATGTGAATGTGTATTTTCATTTACTATTCTTATTTTTCGGTCAATAACTCCTATGCGATGCTTAGAGGGAACAATTAAATCCCCAGTTGATGCATCATAACGCGAAACAAGGAAAGGGGCTTCTCCGCAAGTAATTTCCAAACGACGTGAATCGACATACTGTTGCCATTTTTTTTCTTTAGGAAATTCTATTTTATCTTCTGTTTCAGTCCATGTTTGGTCAACGTTTTTTATATTAAAAATACTATCCCTACCGAACCACTCTTCATCACAATAATTATTCATCAAATTGCAAAGCCATACGGGTGTAAATACTTCGGCATTTTTTCGTGTTCGCTGTTCCTGCTCCTCCTGAGTTTTTTGAATACGAGGCCGTATAACGTCTGGACACCACAGTAAAGAATTGCTATTCATTTGCATCTTGTCTGTAAATTCTTCACCAAACTCTGAATATGTATCGGTAGCCCAAATTATATTTTGTTTTGTAGCTTTATCTTCAAGTAGCTTGCTTAATACATTTGAGACAGGATAGGTCGTTATGTCTATCAGCTTTTCCACTAGGTAAAATCCCCCATATTTACCGCATTATCTATTTGTTTAACCCTTTTCCCGTTGATATACAAAACAGACAATACAAACTTCTTTCAAACTAACACAAATCATGCATTTATTTCTTAGTTTAATCTCACAAAATAAAGCTATTGAAGTAACTAGGATGATTACCGCTTAAAAATCAACCATCTAAAGTATATATTGGTATTAGTTCTTACAACCTTAATTTAGTTTCTGGACAATCCTTCAATAGGTACTTTTTTGTCAGAAATGTCGGGATTTCCTCAAATAGCTTTATTAATTTCGATTTAAACAATACCTACACAGAACATACATATTACCCCTTATATACACAAGACAATCACCATTTTTATTGCATGAGTTGATTTTACGATAATATTTTCTTTGCCGAATTTTTAT
>CADBNU010000132.1 GCA_902796085.1 Heyndrickxia coagulans | reverse complement strand
TTTATTGCGTGGCGACTCGGGTTTAAATGGAAAGAAATTGAAGAAGGGATATATAAAGGGATTCGACTTGCTTTACCAGCGGTTGTCATTATTATTACGGTCGGGATGATCATTAGTGCATGGATTGGTGGCGGAATTATTGCTTCCATGATTTACTACGGATTATTGTTGATTACACCTTCCTTATTTTTAGTGACCATTTGTATTTTGTGTGCAATTGTAGCATTATCAATTGGTAGCTCTTGGTCAACTATGGGCACAGTGGGTGTTGCTGGCATGGGAATTGGGATTAGTATGGGAATTCCTGCACCAATGGTGGCGGGTGCGATTATTTCAGGCGCCTATTTCGGTGATAAAATGTCACCGCTTTCAGACACAACTTTACTGGCATCTGGAATTACTGGTACTGATCTTTTTGATCATATCAAACATATGTTTTATACTACGGTACCCGGATTAGTCATCGCGTTAATTGTATATTTTTTGATCGGGCAACAATTTGCTTCCCTTAACATGAATAATGAAGATATTCAAGCGATTCTTACTGCTTTGCAACAAAACTTTGTCATATCACCATGGTTATTACTCGTTCCAGTTATTGTTATATTACTTGTTGTGAAAAAAACTCCCGCACTACCCGCTTTAATTGTTGGTCTTATTTTAGGATTTTTATGTCATATATTTGTACAAGGAGGCAGTGTAGCGGAAGCTGTTAATGTTTTACATAACGGTTATTCAATTGAAACTGGAAATGAGTTGGCTGACGAACTATTTAATCGTGGTGGTATCGAGTCAATGATGTACACTGTTTCTATGACTTTAGTGGCAATGGCCTTTGGTGGGGTTATGGAAGCAACAGGAATGTTGCGGTCCATTGTGCGACAAATTTTAAAAATTACCCGCACCTCACGCAGTTTAATTTCTAGTACCGTTCTTTCTTCATTGTTTACAAACGTTGTTGCCTCTGAACAGTATATATCAATATTGCTTCCTGGACGCATGTACTCAGAAGCATACAAAGAAAAACAGCTTCATTCGAAAAACCTATCCCGTGCCCTTGAAGACGGTGGAACACTTACCTCACCATTTGTTCCTTGGAATACTTGCGGGGTATTTATCGCTTCCACATTACTTGTCAGTCCTCTAGAATATGCACCGTACGCGATTTTAAACTTTGCTGTACCGATTATCAGCATTTTATTTGCCATTACAGGTTTTAAAATTATTTATATGAAAGAAAGTGAATCTCAAGATAAGCCGATCACACCTAATATGTAATGTAAAGTGTATTAGTTAGATAGAAAAGGAATAACGTTGTTGGAACCATAAAAATGGGTCCTTTTTATAAAGCATGTACTTATTTAGGGTACATGCTTTTTTTACAATTCATAATATAAGAATTGAAAAATTGACAATATTTCGTGTTCCTAATAATATGATTTTAATAGTTTCGAATATTAGGGGGGACAATGGTGAACAGAGGTATTTTTTACTTAATAATGGCGATTGTCCTTTGGTCTGGTAATTACATATGTGGGCGATTTTTAGCTGATGCACTTCCACCCCATTTACTCAACACCATCCGTTGGGTAATCTCAACCATAATACTTTTTGCTATACTCCTTTATAAAAAGAAAAGAATCCGATTAATTTTAAACTGGAAGGAATTTTTAATCTCAGGCTTTTTCGGCATTTTCGTCTTTTCAACGTTATTATATTGGGGATTAAACTATCTTACCGCCTCCCAAGTCGGAATGATCACTGCCTTTACCCCCATATCAATCCTGCTTTTTGCCATTGTCTTACTAAGAGAGAATATTTCTCGGCAGGGCCTAATTGGCACTGTTATTTCGGTAATAGGTGTTTTTATTTTATTTTTAGGAAAGTCAAATGCAGAAGAAGCTGGATCTTGGTTCGGCGGAATATTAATTATTTTGGCTTCCCTCTCATGGGGCATCTATACGGTTCTCAGTAAAAAATACAGTAACAAATTTGATCCATTAACGTTTATAACAGGGGCATCTTTTTACGGTGCTATTTTAAGTGCAATAAGCTGTATCGGTACCGTTCGTGTGGAACATATACAGATGACACTTGAAACTTGGCTAGCCGTAGTTTATGTTAGCACCTTGGCATCAGTAGTTGCTTTTATCGCATGGCAGATCGGGGTTCAACAAGTTGGAGCTGGCTATTCTGCTCCATTTATGAATTTAATGCCGGTTTGTACTCTATTATTTGGTATCATTCTTTTAAATGAAACGGTAACCATTATCTCTTTAATCGGGGGCAGTATATCCATAGTAGGTGCTTTACTTGCCAGTTTTCCAAAACCAATAACAGAACGGTTTCTTACGCAAAAACGGAGTGAAAAATTGTAGGTGACAATAGGGCTTCACAGTTTTTGAAGCCCTACTATTTTTAATAGATAACAAAAACACCGCCACAATTTGAAACTTGAGTATATTCACATTGGCAAAATTGTTGCAGTTGTTTTTTCATGTTGTCTGCCACAAAATAAATAACATATTGTTTGACTTTTCGAAAAATATTTTAGCTATTTTCTTATCTTATTCTTCCGTCCTTCCCTACAAAATAGAAAACATTAATTATTTGCACAATCTTCCAAATTTGTATATGATTCATGTAAAGTTTTTCAAACAAAAGGAGGAGCCTGCCAAAGTGTCGAATGTTATTGAAGAAGTCGTAGAAAAAATATTGCATGCATATGATACAAAGGAGCCAATTCCCTTTATTCACGATCAATATGACATCGATGAAGATCTCGGGTACGCCATCCAAGATGCACTCATAAAAAAACAATGTAAACGTCAAAACATACAAGTTGCCGGTTATAAGATTAGTATGACAACTCCCGAAACCCAAGCAATTGCTGGAGTTAATGAACCTGCCTACGGAACCTTACTTACTACGAATCTCATAAAAAGCGGTGATACTCTTT
This sequence comes from Heyndrickxia coagulans, assembly GCA_902796085.1. Classification (GTDB taxonomy): domain Bacteria; phylum Bacillota; class Bacilli; order Bacillales; family Caldibacillaceae; genus Pallidibacillus; species Pallidibacillus thermolactis. Next base: position 5,530 of record CADBNU010000132.1, on the reverse strand, counting down.
CACTTTCTGACCTTTTCTCCCCGTTAATCGAAACGGAAATTATGTTTATTTTACAAGAGGATCTGTCACCTGATGCGGATGTGAATGAAGTTTTACAAAAAAGTAAACTTGCTGCAGGGATTGAAATTCCTGACGCCCGTTATATTAATTGGTTTCCAAACTTCAAATTAGCGGATCTATTAAGCGATAATACCGCTACTGGATTTGTCGTTATATCGGATGTGATCAAACCATTAACCTATGAACAACTCGCAAATGTCAAAATGGAACTCTTCCATAACGATGAAAAAATTGCAGAAGGTGTATCATCCGCTGTACTCGGGAACCCCGTTGATGCGGTTATTTGGCTTGCTCAAAAACTAGCAAAACATGATAAACAACTAAAAAAAGGGATGGTCATATCTTCCGGAACATTTATTTCACCTCCTGTTGTAAAAGAAGGAACTTATACTGTTACGTATACGAATATCGGGGAAGCGAAAATTACTTTTGTAAAATAGCAAAAAACCCGGTATATGCAAAATGTATCCCCTTTCATACAATTTTTTACTAAAAAACCAAGTTATAAATTATGTTGATAAAAAAAGTTTTAAAATAGTATCGTATGAATGAAATTTTCTAAAAAGTACTTCAAATCGAATTAAAAAGGAAAGTTTTATAGTTTACAAAAAAGGTGGCGATTTTTTGGAAACGAACTGGGGATTACTCGACACTGGCTACCACAGTGCAGCAATCAATATGGCATTTGATGAATGTTTGCTAAATTGGCAAAGTGAGGGGAAAATTCCACCTACTTTACGGTTTTACGGTTGGAATAAACCTTCTTTATCCATCGGTTATTTCCAACGGGCCAAAACAATTAATTTTGAAGGAATCCGAAAACATGATTGTGAATTTGTACGCCGTTTAACCGGTGGTAGCGCTGTTTTACATGCAGATGAACTGACTTACAGTCTCGTTATTTCAGAAAATGATCCCGACATTCCGAAGTCTGTAACGAAAGCCTATTATGTTTTAACACAAGGAGTTTTAGAAGGATATAAAAATTTAGGCATAGATGCAGATTTTGCTATTCCTGAACGAGAACTCGACAATGATCGCTCAGCTATTTGCTTTGAAAAACCATCCTTTTATGAAATGCTAGTTGACGGCAAAAAGATTTGCGGGAATGCCCAAACAAGAAAAAAGGGTGTCCTCTTGCAACACGGATCACTACCAATCACGATGGATAATGATTTGCTTTTTGATCTATTTGCCTTCTCATCTGAAAAAATGCGCGAACGGAGAAAGGTCCGATTTACAGAAAAAGCAACAACAATTCAAGAAGTAACAGGTAAAACTTTTACCTATGAAGAAATGGTTGAAGCTTTTAAAAATGGATTTGCCAAAGGATTAAGCATTTCGTTAACACCGTATGAATTGACAGATGAACAATGGGCGGAAGTAAAGGAATTGGCTGAAACGAAATATGCCACAGATACTTGGAATTTGTACACTTCAAAGGAGCGTGAAACCATTGCCAAAGTATGAACACGTGAAAAAACCGGAATGGTTAAAAATTAAAATTAATACAACAGGAACATATAAAAATATTAAAAAACTAGTTAGTGACAATCGTCTACATACCGTTTGTGAAGAGGCAAAATGCCCGAATATTTATGAATGTTGGAGTGAACGTAGCACGGCTACATTTATGATCTTAGGTAGTGTCTGTACACGAGCTTGCCGGTTTTGTGCGGTGGCAACGGGGCGCCCAACGGAACTGGATTGGGCAGAACCTGAGAGGGTTGCTGATTCCGTTTCTGTTATGGGCTTAAAACACGTAGTGGTGACTGCTGTAGCTCGTGACGACTTAAAAGACGGTGGAGCTGCTGTGTTTGCTGAAACCATCCGTGCAATTCGGAGAAAAAATCCAGCTACAACCGTTGAAGTGTTACCATCTGACATGAAAGGGGATAATGAGAGTTTACATACATTAATGGATGCACAACCAGATATATTCAACCATAATGTTGAAACGGTTCGTCGACTAACGCCAAGGGTTCGTGCAATTGCAAAATACGACCGTTCCCTACAATTATTGAAACGGGTAAAAGAAATTTCACCAGAAACGCCAACGAAATCAAGCATTATGGTAGGACTTGGAGAAACAAAAGAAGAGTTACTCGAAACGATGGATGACTTATTAGCCCATGATGTAGATATTCTTACAATCGGTCAATATATGCAACCAACGAAAAAACATTTAAATGTAGTGCGCTACTATCATCCAGACGAATTTGAAGAACTCAAACAAATTGCATTAGAAAAAGGATTCACCCATTGTGAAGCAGGACCATTCGTCCGTTCTTCTTACCATGCAGATGAACAAGTCCGCAACCGACCACAACAAAAAATCGAATATATGAAAGCTGTAGAAAAACAAACTGGTAAACAAGTCCAATACGTATAAAGAAGAGGGCCATGCCACCGTTTAATGAGGACACGGAGAAAGCATGGCCCAACATGTTCTTTTGAGTGAATCCTTATTTCCCACAACATTTTTTATACTTTTTGCCACTTCCACACGGACAAGGATCATTTCTTCCCACTTTGACCTTCTTTTCAACATTTTTCTTAAAAAGCAATTCTTCATTTTTTGATCTTTGTAAATACTCCTCTTCTCTTGTTACTGTTATTTCTTTCCACTTTGGTAGTAACGGATGACTTTGATTCATTAATGTATAAAAAAAGTAAAATAACTCTTCTGCATTTAGCACACTAGTTTGATAGCCGTTTTTTACAAAATCCTCAATTAACGGAAAAGCTTTCGAAGATAAATGGCCAACTAACCCTTCAATACACATAATTTTGCCATCAGCTTTAGCATCATCATAACATTGAATAAGCGCTTTTTCAGCTGCTTCATTTTTCATTTGCTTCAATACACCTAAGGCAAAAATATAATGTTTATGGTTCTTCGCATAAGGTACCACCGCACGTACCGCTTCTTCACTTTGAAAATGCGGTAATGCTTCTAAGACTGTCTCTAGTACAAGATGATCATCAGAAGCTAATAGTTTTGCTAGTTGTGGAATCATCGATTCATCTTGAAGGAAACCTGCCGCAAAAATGGCCATGATCCCTTCAAAAGAAAACCAATCTTTTTCTAAATTCTGCTCAATGTGATCTTTTACTTTTTGTGGTTCATATACCCCTTTTTCAACCATGATCGAAACCAATTGTTTGGTTAATTGAAAAAGAAAGGGATCAAACTGTTTTGCATGATCTAACTGATTTAAAAATGAACGATATTGTTTCCAAAGATTTTCTTCTTCCCCTTCTAATAAAAAGCGACAATAATCAATATATTCCCTCGTAATTAACTGCTTTTGAACAAGAGTCTCTCCATATTTTACAATGGATTCTGGCTTTAATCTGTTTACTAAACGTACAAGTAAAAATTTTCTCGGTTCATCAACTATGTCTGTTAACTTGAGTAAAGGTTTTACGGATTCTTCATTAAAGGGCAGGGAACCAACGGTTGTAATAATTTTAATACGATTATCTTCAGATTCAATCGCATGTTGTAATAACCGATTGGTCCATTCGACAGGCGCATAAGGAAACTCCCTCATGATATGTAGAACATTTTCCTGCATAATTGGATCATTTTGAATTAAGATCGGATCTATTTTACGAATAAAATCTGCTACGGTCAATGGAATCGCTCCTTAGTACACATATGTGAATATTGACTACTTAATGAAGCTTAATACAATCAAACTTATTTTAAAAGAAAAACGTATCGCTTTTATCTAAAAAAGAAGGGTAGACAAGAATTTACCAATTGTTGAGAAAGCCCTTACCGTCCACAGTTTGAACAAAATGTTTCAATTCCAATAAAGTCACTATAACACTTCAAACTTGCTTGAGCTTACCTCAACTTGCAAAAAGACCCCCTTCTACTTCAGCAGCCTTCTTCCCCTAAAAGTTTATTTAACCCAGAAACGGTAAAGAGTAAAATGTGAAAAATTCTTGTTCCTTATAAAAAACAATGAATTAAAGGCTAAACTTAGTTAAGTTATATCTGAATCAATTTTCACCGTTCGCTTTAGGAGGATTAGAAGGTTCCAGTGGCGCTGCATTCGGTTCAGTCTCTGGTTCCGGTGGCGCTGGATCCAGTTCCGGATTTGGGACAGGATCTGCTGGTGTTGGATCTGGCTCTAAATTTAGGTCATCCTTTGGTTCCAATGGTGTTGAATCCTCTTGTTTCGGTTCTTCAGGTTCTTCCTCTACTGCCGGTGGATTTGGTTCTTTTGATTTCGTTGGTTTTTTATGATCACGCTTACTCATTTCCGAACCCTTATCTACCTTTCTAGAACGATGACTCAAGTTATTTGATGTTGAAGGTGTTGAGAAACGTTTACTAGTATTAGCCGTATGATGATTCTCCTTATTTATCACAACCGAATCGACTTCTTCTACTTCTCCCTCTTTCATCGATTCAAGTTCTTCCCCATTTAAATTCCCTTCGAGATATGCACTTAGTTTTTCTTCATCTAATTCATATAACTTACTTAAAATTCTCGTTTGAGCTTTTTTACTATGAAGATTCACTTTCATTTTGTCATCCGTTGCTTTTTGTTCCGGCAGATTCATGAATACTAATACAACAATAATGATAACCGATAGTATACCTGCTCCAAGCAATGGTCCAACTTTTCGTTTTCTACGTCTCGATCTACGCATCTCATTCCTCCGAAATTACTTTTCCATATTTTAACATAGCCAGCCGATTATTGTCCTAGTCATTCAATAATTTATGGTAAAGACCCGAATTCCAAATAGGAATAGACATTTAAATTTGTTTATGATATCTTAAAAATTCAGACAAATTCGCAAAGACAGGGGGGAATGTGAGATGTCCGCCTTTCAAGAAGAAGAACAACATTTGATTTATACAAGAAAATATATGGAACTCATTTTAAAAGAAGCAAAGGAAAAATTGGGTGAAGTCAAAGGCAACGTCCAAGAAGCCCTTTCCCAACTAAATGACAAAGACAGTAGTTTAGGCTATACAAGCGCTCTATCTAATGTACGTTTTTTAGAAATGGCTATAAAAGAAGTGGATACGCTGAACAAAATTATGGGCAAGCCTTACTTTGCGAGAATTGACTTCCAAAGGAAAGGTCAAAACTATACAGATACTTACTATCTTGGGAAAACTTCCCTGTATGAGCGGGAAACACAAGAACCGATAATCGTAGACTGGCGCTCCCCCATTGCCAATGTTTACTACGACGGCCGCCTCGGTGAACTTTCCTATGAAAGTAATGAAGGTGAAATCGAAGGATATCTTTCTCTTAAACGACAATTTCGTTTTGAAGACGGAAAACTCATTGATTTTGTTGATGTCGATATGATGGCCGCCGATGAACTCCTTTTAGAAGCTTTATCCGGTAAAGCTGATACCCGTTTAACCGAAATTATCACCACAATACAAGCAGAACAAAACCGTGTAATTCGAGCTGATTTGAATAAACCGATC